>CAZYWQ010000135.1:0-7249 GCA_964651675.1 uncultured Candidatus Sumerlaeota bacterium
TGTTACTTATCTTATATATTGGGATTAATACGGTCTTAGTCTATAAGCAGTCACCCTTATTAAGATTAGTATGGATTAAAGGGAGTCGAGAGTCAAAATCTCTTTATGAAAAATGGAATTCCTTTTCTCGCATTAGAATTACTGGTAATCCAAATGAATTCAGAAAACCATTTACCTGGACTATCAGCTCGACTTATCCTCGTGATAAATGGGTTAGACAAGTGGTAATGACAATAGATGCTACAGCAGCAACTCCTTTGACTGCCTTCAGTGGCGATCTAGATGAGTTAGATTTTCTTAAATATGATTTATCAAACTTGGTTCATTATATTAGACCTAATTCTAATGTTATGGTTATTGGTTCTGGTGGGGGGAGAGATATTTTATCAGCATTATTTTTTAAGCAAAAATCTGTTATTGGTGTGGAGATTAATCCGGAAATTGTAAAAGCGGTAAACGAAAGATACGGTGATTTTACAGGGCATTTAGATAAAAGACCGGATGTAACTTTTATAATTGATGAAGCTCGAAGTTATATAGCAAGGCAAAAAACTCAATATGATATTATCCAGGTTTCTCTGATTGATACTTTTGCAGCAACTGCTGCAGGTGCTTTTGCTCTCACAGAAAATACTCTCTATACAGTCGAAGCCTGGAAGACATTTTTCGATCATCTTACCGATAATGGAGTGATGACTTTTACTCGCTGGTATTTTCGATATAGACCTGGAGAGATGTACAGAATAACGGCATTGGCAAGTGAGGTCTTGTTTCAATCAGGAGTTAAAAATCCGAGAGATCATATTATTATTGTTAGACATATGCTTGGGAAATATAAGAATTCACCTGATGGTTTTGGTACGATGCTTGTTAGCAAAACTCCTTTCTCACAAGAGGATATAAAAGTAATTGAGCAAGTAGCAGATGAGATGGAATTTGATATTATTCTTAGTCCGGATTCTTTTTCGGATACTACTTTTTACACTTTGACTTTGAGGCAAGGCTTAGACGAGTTAATTGATAAATTTCCGATTAATATTTCTCCACCAACTGATAATAGTCCATTTTTCTTTCATATGCTTCGATTGAGGGATATTTTTAACCGTAAAAATTGGGCACTGGGCGCTACTACATTTAATATGAAAGCTGTATTTATTTTAGGTATTTTGTCCATTGTGGTTGTAGTTCTAACATTGTTGTTTATCATTATTCCCCTTCTTGTTTTCCTGAAAAAGGGAGTATTAAAGAATGCATTTCCATTCATCTGTTTTTTTGCAGCTATAGGATTTGGATTTATGTTTATTGAGATTTCTCAGATGCAAAGACTAATTATTTTTCTAGGACATCCTACCTATAGTCTTTCTGTAGTGCTTTTTTCACTGCTTCTATCGAGTGGAATAGGTAGTTATACAACAAATTGGATTAGTAATACTTATATTAAAAGAGTTACTTTGTTTAGATTACTTATGTTAATGATCGTACTTACCATTTTTGGAATTATCACTCCATTTGCAATAGGAAAATTCCAGAGTTATGTGAACTCAGTAAGGATATTAGTGGCAACAGTAATATTATTGCCATTAGGATTTTTTATGGGTATGGCTTTTCCAATAGGGATGAGACTTGCATTGATGAAAAATAAGTTTATTGCACCCTGGTTGTGGGGTATAAATGGATCTACATCTGTATGTGCCTCTGTATTTGCAGTAGTGGTGGCTTTGTGCGCAGGAATATCTACGACTTTTTGGCTAGGTGTTTTTTGTTATATAATTGCTTTTCTTTCTTTTTTGTGAATAGTTAGAAAATGATATTATGAGTGGTTACTTTTCTAAGTTAGATTGTATCTTCTGCCTCTTTGATAGCAATACCGATTTTACTTGCTAAGTCTGTGAAATCAAATGGTTTGATGATGTAGTAATTCACACCTTTATCAAGAAGCTTCTTTATACTTTTTTGATCTGAAACGCCTGTAACCATAATGATAGGAATCTGAGATGTTTCGTCTTTTTCTTTAAGGCGTTTGAAAACTTCCATTCCATCCATCTCGGGCATCATTATATCTAAAAGTATTGCATCTGGTTTTTCTTTATTGGCAAGTTCTAAAGCCTCTTTGCCGTTGGTAGCTTTTATGACTTTGTATCCTTCAACTTTGAGTGCCATTTCTACGAGTTTTAATACATCAGGTTCATCATCAACTGCTAATATTTTATAAACCATATTGTTCCTCCATATTGAACTTAATAAGAAGTTTGTATGCGTGCTTCTACATCATTTTTTATGCGAAGTCTATATTTTTTCGTTGAGAAATCGATTTTTTATAAATTGTTTATTTCATATTGAATGTTTTTTCAAGATGTAAGTTTCTGAGAATAAAAAAGCGAAGAATGATAATCCTTCGCTTAAATGTAGTTGTTTGTTTTGTTAGTTTGTAAAAATGTTATAATTTATTCATCCTCTTCATCCTCTTCTTCTTCATCCTCGTCTACACCATCTAAATCAATATCATCTTCATCATCAAAAAGAATTTCTTCCTCTTCTTCTTTTTTACCTTCCTCGATTTCATCAATGAGTCCATCAATAGGTTGCACTTCGATATTTCTATACATTGAAATACCTGTACCAGCTGGGATTAAATGTCCCATAATAACATTTTCCTTAAGACCACGCAGATAATCGACTTTTCCTTTGACTGCTGCATCAGTTAAAACTCTTGTTGTTTCCTGGAATGAAGCGGCTGAGATGAATGATTCGGTTTCTAACGAAGCTTTTGTTATTCCGAGAAGTTTAGTCTCTGCTTTTGCAGGTTCACCACCTAATTGCATAACTCTATCATTTTCTTCCTGGAATACCCATTTGTCGATTTGTTGTCCGATTAAGAAGCGAGTATCTCCTGTTTCTGTTACGATGACCTTCTTTAACATTTGTCTGATAATACATTCGATATGTTTGTCATTTATATTGACACCTTGCAGACGATAGACTTGTTGAACTTCGCTTAATAGAAACTCCTGAACAGCTTTTTCACCTTTGATTCTGAGGATGTCATGGGGATTAACGGAACCATCTGTAATTTGTTCACCAGCATATACCTTGTCGCCATCTCTTACATCGATGTGTCTACTAGAAGGTATGACAAATTGACTTTTTTGTTTGTTATCAGTACCAAGAATAACAGCGCGTTTAGCACCTTTTGTCGTTCCTTCAAATTTAATAGTTCCCGATATTTCGGCGATAAAAGCACAGTCCTTAGGTTTTCTCGCCTCAAATAATTCAGCGACTCTTGGTAAACCACCTGTTATGTCTTTAGCACGACTTACTTCACGAGGAATTCGTGCCAGAATTGCTCCTGCCTTAACTGAAACACTGTCTTCTATACCTTTGACAAGGTAGGCTCCGGCTGGCAATGCATAGGAAGCTTCTTTGTCCTTTGATTTTACAATTATTCGCGGGTGAAGTTCTTCTTTGTGTTCGATAATAACTCTTTGTATTTTATTTGTTTGTGGATCTATTTCCTCACGATAAGTAGAGTTTAGGATTATGTCCTGGAAATTTAGTTTACCTGCGAATTCTGCAGGAATAGGTATATTGTGAGGATCCCACTCTACTATTCTTTTTCCTTCTTCGACTTCTTCACCGTCTTTAACCAGAATCTTGGCACCGTATGGGATATTAGGTAATTGTTGAATTTCCACATCATTTTTTTCAATGGTGATTAAACCGGCTTTTGCTATGGAAATTGTCTCGCCATGATAATTTCTAATTGGTGGAATTTTGAACTTGTATCTGATTGTACCTTTTTCTCTCGCTTGATACCAACCTTCAAGCTGAATACTTGATGTACCACCGATGTGGAATGTTCGGAGAGTAAGCTGAGTTCCAGGTTCACCAATGGATTGAGCAGCAATAACACCTACGGCTTCCCCAATATCGACTGATTTGCCTGTTGCTAAATTTCTTCCGTAACATAAGCTACATACACCGCGTTTGGCTTCGCAAGTGAGAACAGAACGGATTGACATATTTGATATACCAGCGTCTTCGATACTTTGAGCAATTGTTTCATCTATTAGTTGATTCTTTTTAACAAGTATTTCACCTGTCTCAGGATGTTTGATATCGTCAAGGGAGACTCTTCCTAAGATTCTATCTGCAAGTGATTCGAGAGTCTTGGTACCTTGAAAGGTAATTTCACTAATTGGTTCGACATCGATACCTTTGATTGTTTTACAGTCGTATTCTGTGACAATTAAATCTTGAGCAACATCAACTAATCTTCTTGTTAAATAACCAGCATCGGCAGTTTTAAGAGCTGTATCAGCAAGTCCTTTTCTTGCTCCGTGAGTCGATATGAAGTATTCCAGAACTGTTAATCCTTCTCTAAAATTAGATTCGATAGGAGATTCGATAATTTCACCCATACCACCGGTAATCTTTTTTAAGGGCTTTGCCATTAATCCTCTCATTCCCGCGAGCTGTCTGATCTGTTGATTACTACCTCTCGCTCCAGAAAATGCCATCATAAATATAGGATTAAAACCCTTCCTATCCTTCTCAATGTCTTTTAGCATTTCATCGGCTATTTGGTCTGTTGCATGGGTCCAAATATCAATTACTTTATTATACCGTTCATAATCTGTAATGATACCTTTGTTATATTGGTTTTGCACTTTTTCCACATCATGTTTTGCATTTGTAATGATTTTGGTTTTGACTGGTGGTACTCGTAGGTCATCTATGGAGATAGATATACCACCACACTTTGCGTATTCATAACCAAGGTTTTTGATCTTGTCGAGCATATCCGCTGTCTTTTCAGCTCCACAGATTATATGCGCTTTAGCAACAATTGCAGCAAGTGTTTTCTTTGTTTGTACCTATTAGCAAATTGCGGAAATGTTTCGGTATCAAAGAAATTTATTTCTTTTGGTAAGACTGTGCTAAATAGAACCCGCCCAACTGTTGTTTCAACAGCCTTCGGCAGTTCCGGGATCTTTATTTTTATTCGAGCATGGATATCTACAATATGATTATTATAAGCAATTAGAACTTCATCAGAATTGGAAAAAACTTTCCCTTCACCTTTAGATCCTGCTTTGTGGTTAGTTAAATAGTAACAACCGAGTACGATGTCTTGAGAAGGAGTTGCTATTGGTTTTCCATTTGCTGGAGCAAGTATGTTATTATGGGCAAGCGTTATCATCATTGCTTCAATTTTTGCTTCATTTGAAAGTGGAACATGAACAGCCATTTGATCACCGTCAAAGTCTGCATTGAAAGCGGCACAGGATAATGGATGTAATTTAATTGCTTTTCCTTCGACTAAAACAGGCATAAATCCCTGTACACCTAATCTGTGTAATGTTGGTGCACGGTTTAACAGTACCGGATGATCTTTGATTACATTTTCGAGGATATCATAAACGATGGGATCTTCTTTTTCCATCAGTTTTTTTGCACTTTTAATTGTATTTACGATACCTCTTTTTTCTAATTGTCTTATTACAAACGGTTCAAATAAATCCAATGCCATCTTTTTGGGTAATCCGCACTGGTTGAATCTTAGCTCGGGTCCAGCAACAATGACGGAACGACCTGAATAATCCACTCTTTTACCGAGTAGATTCTGGCGAAATCGCCCTTGTTTTCCTTTTAACATATCACAAAGTGATTTCAAAGGTCTGTTATTATGTCCTCGAGTCGGCCGGCCTCTTTTGCCATTATCAAAAAGGGCATCCACAGCTTCCTGCAGCATTCTTTTTTCATTTCTGAGGATAACATCAGGAGCTTTTAGTTCTATGAGTCTTTTTAATCTGTTATTTCTGTTGATGACTCTTCTATATAAATCATTTAAATCAGAAGTTGCGAATCTTACTCCATCAAGATGTACCAATGGTCTTAGATCAGGTGGTATGACTGGAATAACAGTCATAATCATCCATTCAGGTTTGTTATCTGAGCCTCTAAATGATTCGATGACTTTTAATCTTTTAATAATCTTATTTCTTTTTTGTATCGATGTGGTTTGTCTCATTTCTCTGGATAATTTGCGTGATAGTTTATCCAAGTCGATTTCGGTTAATAAATCTCTTACAGCTTCGGCGCCTGTTTTTATTGTCAGATCATCTTTATATTTTTCCTTATACTTTCTCGCATCTTCTTCAGAGATTATCTGCATTTTCTTGAGTGGACAGCTTTTGTTTGTTTTAATAACGATATAGTCTTGAAAGTATATGATTCTCCCAAGGTCTTTGATACTTAGATCGAGTAATGTTCCTATTCTTGTAGGAGAGCCTTTGTAGAACCATATATGAGAAACAGGAGCAGCGAGTTTGATGTGACCTAATCTTGTTCTTCTGACTTTGGACTGAATGACTTCTACACCGCACCGGTCGCAGACGATTCCTTTATATTTTATTCTTTTATATTTTCCGCAATTACATTCCCAGTCTTTGGTTGGACCAAATATGCGTTCGCAAAAGAGACCGTCTTTTTCAGGTTTGAAGGTTCGATAGTTGATTGTTTCTGGTTTTTTGACTTCACCGAATGAACATCTTTCTTGTTCTTCTTTTGTTTTACCACATTTGCAATTACCCTTTTTGTCTGTTTGTCTGCAATGTCTTCGTGACCATTGTAGGATCATCTCTGGTGAAGCTATACTGATTTTAATCGCTTCAATACTGTTAATATCGATTTCTTCTGGATCTGTCTCAGTGCCCAAAAGAAATGATTTTGCTTGATGTGTTGAATAGCTTTTTAACATTCTAATTTACGCCTCCAACATTGGTTTGTAAGTTTTAATTATTCTCAATTGAATCGAAGTTATCCTTGTTAGGTTCAAAACCCTCTACTGTTTCTTCGTATTTTTCTTTTTCTCTATCTTCTGAAAAATCTTCTGTGTCCTCACTCGCTTCTTCTAATTCTTCTTCTATCTCTTCCTCAAAGTAATCCGATCCTTCCGCCAAAGCAGATAGAATCTTTCCTTTTAATCTTTCTCTTTCTTTTTCTAATTGTTCCAGTCCTTCGGTATCTAATAGTTCCATACCAAGTCCTAAACCTTGTAATTCTTTGATAAGAACATTGAATGATTCTGGAATTCCAGGCGATAATACATTTTCACCTTTGACGATTGATTCATAAATTTTTGTTCTTCCTGTTACATCATCTGATTTTACTGTTAATAGCTCCTGAAGTGTGTATGCAGTACCATAGGCTTCTTATGCCCAGACTTCCATCTCACCGAATCTTTGAC
>CAZYWQ010000136.1:0-862 GCA_964651675.1 uncultured Candidatus Sumerlaeota bacterium
GGGCAACATTGTTGAAGGAGTCAGAAAAAATATTGGAGAAACGGGATTTAATCCTCTTGCGAAAGGAGGCTATGGTTGGTTCTGGATATTCTGGATTGCACTACAAAGTATCTTTGGACCGCTTATATGGATGCCTACAACAATGCGTGTAAGTTCGGTAAAATCATCAAAAGTCACAAAACCATTATTTTATGTCAGTGCATTTATGGCTTTTGGAAGAGCGATTCTACCGATGATCTGGGCTTTAGGAGCATTAGCAGTTCTCGGATCGACTCCACCTGAAGGAACTGCATTAGCAGGATTAAGTCAGGCGGATTATAGTGCTGCCGCAATGCCTTACTTCCTTGGACAACGAATTCCCTTTATTTTGGCTGGCATATTGTTGGCAGGAATGCTTGCTGCTACAATGAGTACAGATAGCAGCTATCTACTTTCATGGGCTTCAGTTTTAGTACTCGATGTTATTACGGCAGGTAAAAGAGACAAATATAAATCAAAGAAACTGGTATTAATGATTAGAATCTTTGTTATTATAATTGCAGCCTTTGTATTTTGTTGGGGAGTATTATGGAAACCACCAACAACCATTCTAACATATCTACTTCTCACTGGAGCAATGTACTTTTCTGGTGCAGCAGCAATGATGATGGCAGGATTATACTGGAAAAAGGCAAGTGTATTTGGTGCAAAATGCGCTATGTTTATGGGAATCCTCCTGCCTGTTCTTAATATATTTCTAAAACAGATAGTTGGACAAGAAAACTACCCAATATCTGATGCATTAGCTGGTTTCGGTTCATTTGTTTTAGCTGGTCTCGGAATGGTTGTAGGATCGTTAATCAAGCCAGCAGATTTCGATTTA
>CAZYWQ010000136.1:872-2552 GCA_964651675.1 uncultured Candidatus Sumerlaeota bacterium
TAGCCGAAGTATGAGTACTATCGAACTATTCTGGGTGGTTTTTGCAACGATTGTACTTATTATCTATGGTCTAACAGCTCTTGCTGTTATTATTGGAGGAGTATTTGATATTTCAAAGATGTTTCGATATCTGAAACGCAAACATCAGCAGGATGTAAAAGAAACTGAAGATTAAAATTTATTAGAGTCCTATTTTATTTGTTCAATGACTGATTCTGACACATAGATTAATTAAAGACTGTCGCTTTAATCTTATTAATCCCTGTTTTTATATATGTTTGCCCTTTATAACAATGACATTTCATAGCTATAACAATTTCATTATTATCAAGAATTCTCTTTACATTGCCCACAGATGACCCGTATTAACCGGTTTCCCTTGCAGTTTCAAATAATAGAATAACTGACTCTTATGAGAATTAAGGTGTTCTACCATCTGAAGAAGTCGAAGTCCAAGAATTACCTCTTTTGGATCCCAAGGTGCTGTAACAGTCTCATCCGCAAGTTTTTTCTCATCACATTTCGCTAATATATCAAGAGCCAACTGTTTGTCTTCCATCAGAAGCCTTTTTGCTTCTGAGACACTATCAATAGTAGGTAACTTTTCTGCCGGAGGTAGCATCTCCTCTGGTGATAAATTGCTTAAATCCACACCTTCTGGCATTCCCCAATCTCCCGTAGCAAATCCCTTCATAGGAGCCCCACAAGCATCAGTAATATGACTTAAGAGCTGACCCGTCGTCATCCAATTATTTTCGGAAGAAGGTTTCCAACTCAGTTTGCCGTCATCCACTAGATCCAAAAGTCCACTTGTTGATTTGTATGCGGACTCAATCTCATTTTTTAATAACTCTTTCCAGTTCATATAATCTCCTTTCTACCTGATTTTTCATACAACAAATTAAATACCATCAATTACACCATAATAAACAATTTATTCAACAAAAAAGAAAAAATCAAATTAGTTTAACAGCATCAATTAAATAATGTTAAGCTTGACAAAATGAGTTTACAGAAATAGATATTATTTAGAACACAATTGAAATATAAAGAGTATTTAAATCGGTAACATATCTTAGTAACAATGGGTGATTAGCTCAGTTGGTTAGAGCGCCAGTCTCACATACTGGAGGTCGAGGGTTCAACTCCCCCATCACCCATTTTTAGTTTAACCCCTAATTCCCTGATACAGGTCTGTTATTATGTATAGAATCATAATAATACCTCCCTTTAAAAATAAGCTTTCTATTTGTACAACTTAGCCTTGGTCGTTAGGCAGCGAAGTCGCCATTAGGCATAATATTAAATGGAAGGAGTTATTACGATGAAAATCACGGTCTTGAATGGAAGTCCTAAAGGAGCAACAAGTGTTACAATGCAATATGTCCATTTTATACAGAAAAAGTTCCCAAAACATGAATTGAAAATCTTTAATATCTCTCAAAGAATTAAAAAGCTTGAAAAAGATGAGCAAGCTTTTCAGGAGATTCTTGGGAATATCCGATCTTCGGACGGCATTTTGTGGGCTTCTCCAGTATATTCTTTTCTCGTGCCTACCAACTACAAGAGGTTCATTGAGTTGATTTCAGAAAAAGAAGTGAAGGATGTTTTTCAGGGCAAGCACGCAGCATTCTTGACGACCTCTATTCATTTTTACGACCATACATCTCATAACTATAT
>CAZYWQ010000136.1:2562-7159 GCA_964651675.1 uncultured Candidatus Sumerlaeota bacterium
TATACATGCTATTTGCGATGACCTGGATATGAGATATGTGGGATCATTCTCTGCGGAAACGCATGACCTGATGAAGAAAGAAGAAAGAGAGAGGTTGCATCTATTCGCTGCGAACTTTTTTGACGAAATAGCAAGTAATAGTCACCCTCCAAAAAGCTACCTACCAGTGACTTGGCGTGATTTTGAATATGTTCCAGGTGCTGTAGAGAATAAAATAGATGTGGGCAACAGGAAAGTCTTGATTTTGACAGATTCACGAGATCCCCAGACGAATCTGGGCAGGATGATTGAGAGATTTAGAGCATCCTTTTCCAGCGAGATTGAAGTGGTCAATTTGTGGGATATAGACATCAAAGGGGAGTGTCTGGGTTGTATTCAATGCGGGTATGATAATAAATGCGTTTACGAAGGTAAAGATGCTTTTGTCGATTTTTATAACACAAAAGTTAGGACTGCAGATATATATATTTGGGCAGGGACAATTAAAGACAGATATTTATCTTCAAGATGGAAGCTATTCATTGATAGAGGTTTTTTCAATTGTCATGCGCCAAGGATGTTGGGAAAACAGATAGGATTTATCATCTCAGGTCCATTAAGTCAGGTGTCCAACCTTAGGCAAATTATGGAGGCTCTGGTTGAGATCAATCATGGCAATCTTGTAGATTTTGTAACCGATGAGTATGGAGATTCGACGAAAATCGACAGCTCGTTGCAATATCTTGCAAGGCGTCTTGTTCAGTTTGACAAAAACAATTATATCAAACCACCTACTTTTCTTGGTGTAGGTGGAACGAAAATCTTCAGAGACGCTGTTTGGGGAAGGCTTCGTTATTGCTTCCGGGCTGATCATATGGTTTACAAAAAACTTGGGATATATGATTTCCCTCAGAAAGAGTATGGAATACGGATTAAAAACGCAATTATGTTACTTTTATTAAAATCGCCAAAATTCAGAAGCGAATTCAACAAGAGAATAAAAAAGGGAATGATCAAACCTCTTCAAAGGGTGCTTGAGAATCTTGAGATTTAAACCAAGGGATCGGCAAAAAGGTGTTTCCTTACATTTGATAGATCTTGTTAAAAGATTTGTTAGAATTAGGAGTGCAAGCTAAATAATACCAAAGGTATTGTTCAGTTTCGTATACCGGAAGTCGAGGTTTCAACTCCCCCATCACCCATTTTTTATTGTGATTTTTCTTTTTAGAACTACATATAATATATATGTTAATTTTAAAACAGAAGTTCTTAGTGTGCTTAAGCGTGCATTAGATCCACCGTTGTCCCCAACAATTAATACACAAAGGATACCGAATAAAACTCCAATGATAAATATCTTTAATATCACAATCTTCATCTTTCGTATCCCCTTTAGACATGTTTCAATGTATTTTACACGCCTCTGACAGTCAGTTATAATACCATTTTCTTTTTGGAGTGGTTTTTTTACTTATTTTTTCACCAATTATACTTATAGCTGGTAAAACAACTGTAGGAATGTTTGCTTGAGAAGTACGACTAACACTCATAAATTTTATCGGGGAATCTTCTAATAATAACATTCAGCACTCCTTTTAAAAATAAATTGTCCTAAAATATAAAAATTGCGTTTATGGGTAATAAGGGTGTATTTATTATATACGATTTTTTCGTAAATAAATTATCGTTTTAGGAATTAAAATTATTTCATACTAATAAGAAATACTATAAAAGAGAACTATAATGTTGTAAATGCACTAATACATGTTATCATCGTCACCCTGATAAATAAGGAGGTGTCAAAAAATGAATTACTCAGAGATGACACCTACAGAATTATTAAGATTGGTAGAACCATATATTGAAAAATTAGCAAAAGAAAAGCTACCAAAAGAAAACGATAGAGAAGATAGAGAAGAAATTATAAATGATTCAAAAAGAAAATTTCTACATGCGGTTGATCCAAAAATGGTTCGGGAATCTGAAAATTTTAAACCCTTTGGGTTGGCTCGAAAAATAACCACTAATTCTATAAAATCCAGAAAGAGAAAGCCTAGCAAAAGTATAGAAAATATCACATCAAGTTTATATGAAAAAATAAAAACTAAGACTGATAGAAATACTTCATACTACGATGTCTTGCCATCCCGAGGGTTAAGCATACCGGAGCAACTGTTGTTTGAGAAGTGGGCACCTATAATCGAAAAAAGATTTATCAAATCACTTGTCAATGAATATTTAAACCTTCCCGCACATAAAAAAGCGATATTTCTTTGTATGTACTTACGACAGAAAAGCCCTCTAGAGACCCTCGATGAACTGATAAGGCTAGGATATACGCGAGTAAAATCTGATTCAATTAGAAGAGAGTTTGATAGAATAAAACAACGAATGATAGAGAAAGCATGCAAAAAACTGTTAAAAAGCAAGATAAGGACAGTACTTAGTAAGCAAAGCATAAAGCAAGGACTAGGAGCTTTGTTAAATCGCTCAGAGCAAATAATTGACTTCCCTGAGACAACGGAAGATTAAATCTTTAATACATCTTTAACTTTTTTCATTTCTTTGATAGAAATTTCTGCCATTTTCGCAATTACTCTTGAGACTTGTCCGAACATAAGTGTTTTACTCATTTCCGTTCGGGCTCTACTCTTCTTTAATAGACAATTGAAAACTTCACAACCCATACGCACATTTTCTTTAATTTCATCAGTTGGACATTGGTTTATATAGTCTTCTAGGTCTGGTTCCTCGCCAGCGAAAAAGCTGTCCATATAATTATTAACGAGTAAACGAATAACTCTCTTCTCTGTCTTATTTATTTCTTTCTTAAAAGTACCCCTAAGGTGTTTTGTAGTTCTCATAAGCCTACTCCCTCTATATAGTGAAAATTGGATACGTTTTTATCTTACTGATTTAACTTTAGGTAATGGATGAAGAAGCAGGATTGAACTACTCATACCGAGTCCATACAACATCATTGGACTTAATACCGCTAAAAACACAAGAATCTTCCCATAGTATCCCATCAGTTACTTCCTCCCCATCTCTAACATTTTGCTTTTTTGACGACTAAAATTTCGATAGAACAATTACATAATATATAACAGTTAAAATCTTTCAAGGTCAAGAAATCTATAAAAACACGTACATAATATTTAATTCTTAATCTCACTAAGAAATTAGAATAAAATTATTTCTTTATTTAGCAATCTTCTCATTGCTTGAAAAGTACTTGTCTCTGTCCAAAAAACTGTTCTCTGACGATCCACAAAAGAACATGACTTCTTTTATCCCCAATTATTATGTAAATTATAATAAAAATCACATTACATATATATATAAGTCAAAAAGTAGATGATCAGGACAAAATTTCTCATCAGAATCTTTATTTCTCGAGAATTATACTGATTTTCTTAGCTAATTTCATAGGTATGGAAATTCCCGTAATGGTAACTCGCTCTTTACCTTTTTTATTTCCAGACTTCCATTTCTAAAAGCATATCATACTGTAAATAAAAGTGTTAGAATCAAATATCAATCTTGATACCTATGTAAAGTTTTTTATCTTGACATAGGTGTTCCTTCGGATTATAAGGATTCGAAACTTATTTTATATTAAGTATTGTTATAATTAACATTAATTTTCAAATTAATAACAAAGGAGCCGAAAGCCTTGTTAGTAAAGGTTCATAGAATAGGCTTACTTTTAGATACCTATGGTGACCTTTTAACAGAGAGGCAGAGAAATTTCGTTAAGCTCCACTATTTGGACGATTATTCATTCGGTGAAATCGCTAAAGATTATAACATTTCAAGACAGGCTGTCTATGATGCGGTTAAAATAGCTATCAAAACTATGGAGGATTTTGAGGAAAAATTGGGATTGGTTAAAAATAATTCTGTTATTCAAAGTGGTCATAAAGCAGGTTCTAACGGTAAAGTTAGAGAGATGCTCGTAGACTTGCGAGATTCTATCACTCGTGAAGGTATTATTTATGATACAGATTCAATCGCTAAGAGGATTGATGAGATTGTTGCACATCTTGGTTGATGAGCAGAGGATTCGGTAAATGTTCGAGGGTTTAAGCGAAAAATTAGAAGGCGTTTTCAAGAAGCTAAGCGGTCAGAGTAAGGTTACTGAGGAAAATATAAAAGAAGCGATGAGAGAAGTTAGATTGGCGCTTCTTGAGGCTGATGTTAACTTTAAGGTCGTTAAGGAATTTATCAGTAAAGTCACTGAAAGAGCTGTAGGACAAGAAGTTATCACAAGTCTTTCTCCCAGCCAGCTTATAATCAAAATTGTAAATGATGAACTTGTTCAGATTATGGGCGGTGGAGCAGAACCTCTTCAGCTTAAAGATGGCAAGACAAATGTTGTGATGCTTGTCGGACTTCATGGTTCTGGGAAAACAACATTGGCTGGGAAATTAGGGAGGAAATTATCTTCTAAGGGGAAAAAACCTCTTCTTGTAGCCTGTGATATATATAGACCTGCCGCAATAAAACAACTTCAGGTTGTCGGGCAACAGGTTCATCTTCCTACTTTTTCGATAGAAAATTCCAAAAATGCAGTTAAAATTGCCCTCGAAAGTATTCGATATGCTAAAGATAGCGA
>CAZYWQ010000137.1:0-7137 GCA_964651675.1 uncultured Candidatus Sumerlaeota bacterium
TGTTCCCTGCGAGTCAGGTCGACAAAAAGATGGATTGAATCAGGCGATGTCTGTTCGTTTTATAATGGGTAATGTTGATTTGAAAAAGTTTTCGGATTTTCTGACAAAGGTTGATCCGGAAAATCAATTTGAGAGTCATTATCCATTAGTCCACGCTGCTTTTACATCGACTGGTGATTGGGCTCTGAAAGAAGTTGTTGAGAAGGCATTGAAGGAAGATGTTTTGAAAGAAGGGGATGTGGATTATTTCCAATTATTTTCAATGCCTGGTCGAGAAGGTGAAGTAACATTTAATTGTCCGAGGATAAGTAATCAGGTGAAGGGGACAGATCCTTTTGATCTTACAAATGCACAGATTGTTGGCAAAAAAATAATCCGCCGATTGATGGATTTTTGCAGAATATATTTACCCGGATTCGAAGATGCTTATCTTGTCTTAACCGCACCAATGGTGGGTGTAAGAGAGTCAAGAAGAATAATTGGTGAGTATGTATTGACTGTCGATGACATAACAAATTGTAGAAAATTTGAGGATGGAGTTGCAAAGAGCAATTATCCAATCGATATTCACAAACCCACAAGGAACAATGATGAGTCTGATATACTTGAGACGGCTAATAAGGATGATTATTATGAGATTCCTTACAGGTGCTTAGTCCCGAAGGGAATTGAGAATCTGTTAGTCGCTGGTAGATGTATATCAGCATCATTTGAAGCGCAGTCAGCTATCAGGATTCAGGCAACTTGCAGAGCTTTAGGAGAGGCGACAGGTATGGCTGGTGCTTTGTCGGTGAAGGATAATGTGGTGCCGAGAAAAATTAATATTGAGAAATTGCGAAAGATTTTATGCCTTGCGTAGCCAGTGGCTCTGGATGAGAGGTTGATGAGGAATGAATAAAAATAAAGTGTTTAGATTAAAATTAATATCGATATTCGTTCTGTCACTATTATTTGTATTTTTCGTTTCGATTATAGTTGCGACGCAGTATATAAAAAGGAATGCGGAAAGTATAAAAAGTGAGGCGTTCGAACTCGCCAATGACCAGATGGATAGCTTTGCGAAGATTTTGAATGAGTATCTGACTGTAAGAGGTGTGAATGAACTGGAAAATCTCAAGAACGATCCCGGATTCAAAACAACGATTAAATTCTATAAGCCTCATAGTGATGAGATACTGGAATTTGATATTACGGATAATACGGGAAAATTTATTATTCATTGGGAAAAGGCAGGACAGAGTAAGGCAACCGAGATCACAGGCGGTTTTGCGACTGATTTTGATATTTATAGTGATAATGATCAGGTTTTGAAGATGAAGGTGAAAAGGGAACAGTTAGATGTGAAAAATATTCAAAAACCGCTTATGTCAAATGATAATATTATCGGTCATATTCGTTACAAGCTTTCTGTGACAAGTCAGAATATCCTGAATAAGATTAACGAAACTCATAAGAAGATAATCGTTCAGACCGCAACAATCTCGGTTCTCGCAATTGTTATTTTCCTGATCGCTTTTTCTGTTTTATGGCGTGTTTTTATTCATCACTTTGAGTTGCAGAGAGAAAATGAACGGTTGGATAGAATGGCTTATATAGGCACTCTTGCTTCTGGTCTTGCTCACGAAATACGAAATCCTCTGAATGCGATCAATGTGAGTCTTGATGTTATTAAGGAAGAGGTTGAGGAGCCAAGAGATGATTCTAAGGAAAAGTCTGTAGGTATTCTTGATAATATCAAGAATGAGATAAAGATGTTGAATGCGATGATTACTAATTTCCTCAATTTTGCACGACCAAAGTTGAAGGAGAAAGAGGATGTCGACCTTACTATATTGTTGAAGGATGTGGTTGATTTTTTCCAGCCTGAGTTTCATAAAAATCATATTCGGTGTGATTTAAAGATGAAGCATGATAATACTGTTGTTGAAGGACGCTATGGTGATATTAGGCAGGTCGTCAGCAATATCATAATCAATTCTGTTCAGGCATTGGAGGATTATCCGAGACATCTGATTGTAGATCTGTCGAAAAATGAAAATCAGGCAATATTAAAAATATCGGATACAGGAAAGGGAATTCCTAAAGAGGAACTACCGAAGGTTTTCGATGTATTTTTTACGACGAAACCAGGAGGATCAGGTTTTGGATTGGCAATTGCACAAAGAATTATCCAGGATCATAATGGTGGAATCAATATCGATAGCGAAATTAGTAAAGGAACAACCATAACTATTAAATTGCCATTGAAAAAGCAAGTTGCTGTATAAATACAAAAGGGCACCAAAATGAAATTGCGAATTAGACATTTGGTTTTGTTGACGCTGATTTGTCTGTCTTTAATATTCAGTGTACACTCTAAAATTATTAGTGAAGAGAGTTCGGAAGTTTGCGATGGGATTATGCATATTCATCGTGTAACAGACGATCCAATGAATATTAACATCTTGCTAATCGATTTGAAAAATCCGACAATCTCATTCAAGGCGGTTTTGGCTCAGGATTCTTGTCACGAAACAGAAACCGTATCCTCGATGGCGAAAAGATATAATGCGATAGCTGGTGTTAATGGTGATTTCTGGGGACCAGGTGGTGTTCCACAAGGCTTGATGATTACGGATTCGGAGATGGTTATGTCGCCACGATTCCGAACAGCTCTAGGTATTACGAAGGATAATGAAGTCAAAATCGGGATGTGGACGGATAGGTGGAATTGGTATGGAAGAATTAAGACAGTGGATGGAAAGGAATTTCCGATCGTTTTTATTAACAATGATTGCAATCCTGGCTGGTTATGTCTTTATACTGACAAATGGGGTGCGAAATCCAAAGGCAATACAGTTTCACCTGTGACAGAGGTTCTTTTAAATGAAGAGAAGGTTGTCAAAGAGATTCGAACTGATAAGGAAGGGGTCGAGATTCTGAAAGGATGTTGTATTTTAACTGGAAGGGATGATGCAGGGAAATTTTTAAAAGAGAATGTGAAGGTTGGCGATAAAATTGAATTGATTTATGAGACTAAACCGGATTGGAAAGATTTGAACCAAGCGATTAGTGCAGGTCCGAGAATACTTAAAGATGGCGAATTTTATCAGGATTCATTGAAAGTATTCCCTGATGGCGAGGATTTTACATTGGAGCATAAAGAGAATCATTATCTGAAACGACATCCGAGAACGGCTGCTGGTGTGACAGAGGATAATCGTATGTTGATATTGATTGTAGTGGACGGTCGTCAGTCGGAGTTTAGTATTGGGATAACTTTGGAGGAGATGGCGGATTTGCTGAAAGAATTTCGGGCTTATCAGGCACTCGATCTCGATAGTGGCGGTTCATCTACAATGGTGATCAAGGGGAAGGTGGTGAATCATCCGTCTGATAAGGCGAATGCTGATGGCACAGCAGGGGTTGAGAGGTCTGTGGCGAATAGTCTTCTGATTTTCTGCAATGGGAAATAATTGTTTTTTTCTTCTGTATGGAGTCCTCATAATTTTCTCTATCCAATTACTGATGATATTGCTTCTTAAAAAAATTATTGATATTCTTTTCCTGACTTGATTATAAAAATGATTGAAAAGCCTGACATAATACATAAAGAAAGGAGCATTGGGAGAATGAGATTGGTTTGTATGAAACACAAATTATTTTTAGTTTTTATTTTAGCTGTAATATTGTTATGTTTATTTGGATGTGGCAAAAAAGAAGAGGTATCGGAACAGACAGATATTCAGAAAGCAACAGAAGGTGCAGAATCGATTAAGCAAGGAACTATAAAAATTGGATGTGGTGCGCCAATCACAGGCGATTCCGCACAGTTCGGCGTAATGTTGAAAAAAGGGATAGAATTGGGATTAGAAGAAATAAATGGTGCTGGTGGAGTTGATGGAAAGACAATCGAAGTGATTTATGGCGATGATTGTTCTCAACCGCAAGAGGCTGTAGCAGTGGCTCAAAAATTTGCTGGTGATAAGGATATCGTAGCTGTGATCGGACATTTCAATAGTATTTGTTCGATTCCTTCAAGAAGTGTTTATGATGAAGCTGGATTGCTTGAATTTTCTCCTGCTTCGACGAATGCTGATTTCGCAAAGGGAAGTAAATGGGCATTCAGAAATATTTTTAATGATAGATTTCAGGGACAGTCGATTGCTCGTTACATCAAGAATCAACTTAAATTGAAAAAGGTCGCTGTGTTTTATGATAATGACGATTATGGAGCGCCACTAAAAGATTTTTTTGTTGCGGAGGCTAAGAAGTTGGGTTTGGAAGTTGTAGGGACGGAAGCTTATGAAAAGGATACTATCGATTTTAGTCCACAGTTGACGAAGATAAAGGGATTGAATCCTGACATTATATTTATTAGCGGATTATATTCGCATGCTGGGAGAATCGTTGCTAAAGCGAGAGAATTGGGTATTGCCACACAGTTTATCGGTTCCGATGGTCTGTTTTCATCGGATTTTATCGCATTAGCTGGCAAGGCTGCTGAAGGAACGATTATTAGTTGTCCTTTCTTATCGCAGTTAGGTGGTGAGAAAGGGAAAGAGTTCAGTGATAAATTCCAGGAGAAATATGGAGAAGTGCCGGATGCCTGGGCAGTTTTGTCTTATGATGCGCTGAATATGATTGTCGATACAATAAGGTCGGTTGGGACTGATAGAACGGCGATAAGAGATGCCTTTGCAAAAATAGATTCGCCTGAAAAAGCCTATAAAGGTGTTGGTGGTCCGATTTATTTCGATGAAAATGGCGATTGCAAAAAACCGATTCATATGGCGACTGTAAAAAATGGACAGTTTGTCCCAGCACCAATCCAGATGCCTGTTGAAAGTGACTAATATTAAATTTAATCACGGAAACACGGAATCACGGATAATAATTTATTGATTGATCAAGATAATTCACTTGATTTATATTTTTCATTTTAAATACATTTTCCGTGCTTCCCTTTTTCAGTGCTTCCGTGATTTCTTATTGTAGTGAATCGCACCGCTACATTTTTGTTTTAAAACTCTTAATTAACCACCTTAAAAAATTTCTTGAAATGTGTGTTGTTAGAACATATTAATTCATTGTTTGAATAAACTAAAAATAATAAGAGATTTTTTCTAACTATGAATTCAAAGAAAACAATAACTGTATTTTCTTTTTTAATAATTGTTTTATTATTGGTGCTTATATGCTCCTGTTCTTCTTCGGAAGGGAAAAACAAGAATATAAAATTCGTATGGTTTGGTAGTGAAAAAGAAACGGATGTAATCAAGGAAATAGTAGCTGATTTTGAGAAGGCATATCCTGATGTTAAGGTTACAATTCAGATGGTTGAATGGCTGAGATTTAATGAAAAGCTTATGACGATGTTGATTGGTAGAAGGGCTCCTGATATTTCGAGGATTTCGGTTCAGTGGTGCAAGAGATATGCTGAGCTTGGTGCGTTTACCGATATATCCGATATGATTTCTAAGGAGGAGCTTGATGACTTTGTAGATTCACGCCTTGCTTCTTGCAGAGATGGTAAGCAGCTTTTTGGATTGCCTCATAGCTCCATAGGATTATTAATGTTTTACAATGCTTATGCCATAGAAAAGGCAGGTATAAGTGTCCCTGAATCGCCCGATGAAGCCTGGACCTGGGATGAATTGGAAGAGAACTGCAAGGAAGTTATGGAGAAAAGTGGGATAGAGTATGGTTGGAGCACTTTCAAAGGATTTTTCCCGTTTATGCCTTTCTTTTATGAAAATGGAGGAAGGATTTTTGATAAGACATTTAGTCATTCGACATACGCAAGAAAGGAAAATGTTGAGGCATTGGAGTGGTTTGTCAAACAGCATCAGAAGGGCATTGCACCAATTTCATCCTGGACTGGTGGTGATCCGGGTGCTGACCTTTTTATGCGTGGATTTTGTGCCTTTCATATTACTGGTAATTGGAGTTTGACTACATTTGATCGGAGGATTACAGAATTTAAATGGGGTGTAACATATCTTCCAAGAAAAAAGAAGAGAGCTACAAATGTTGGCGGTGAAAATCTTGTTATTTTCAATACAAAGAAAAAGGAATCCGCTGTTAAGTTATTGAAGTTTCTAACAGAGAAAGAGCAGTTGGCAAAGTTTTCAAAAAAGGCTCTCTTTATACCGACAAGAAAATCGATTTTATCGTCGGATTTTAAATATGATGAGTATAATGAATTTATGCACAAATTTATAATTCAATCTGAGTATTTCGAGCCGATATGGGCTCAGGAACAGGGAATGGTAGAGTTTTCGGAATTGGAAAATGACCTTTTGAAAAGTATAGAATTGGCAATGCTTGGTGAAAAAACACCTGAGGAAGCCTTGAAAAGTGTCGACGAAAAGTTTGATGATCTCAGAAGATAATGAAAAAAATGTTAAAGAAAGAATTTAGGGAAAATATAAATGCTTATCTTTTTTTGCTACCTGCACTAATTATAATCACTATATTTTCGTTTATTCCGATTGTATCAGCTTTCATTTTGAGTTTTTGTAAGTGGCGAATTCTTGGGAATCCTGAATTTGTCGGATTGAAAAATTATATAAAAGTATTTTCGGATTCGGTTTTTTGGATTTCTTTGAAGAATACTGTTTATTACAGCTTCGTGACTGTTCCCGGGGGATTGGTTTTGGCTTTGGGAAGTGCGTTGATTCTTAATCAGAAATTAAAAGGTCGTGTCTTTTTTCGAAGTGTAATCTTTTTTCCGGTTACGATTGCGATGATTATCATAGCGCTAATCTGGGGATGGATGTTCAGCGAACATTATGGAATCGTAAATGTTATCTTGGGAAAAATTGGAATAGCTCCGAGAAATTGGTTGAGTAATCCGAGAATATCGCTGCCTGTAATTATGGTGATGAGTATCTGGAAGGGATTTGGATATGGAATGGTGATATACTTAGCTGCCTTACAATCGATACCTGCCTCATATTATGAGGCTGCGACAATCGATGGTGCGAATTCCTGGCAGAAATTTTGGCGAATAACTTTGCCTTTGTTGAATCCAACCACACTTTTCGTATTGATAATTGCGTTTATTGGATCGTTCCAGGTTTTCGATCAGGTTTATGTTCTAACAAGAGGCGGACCAGGAAATTCAACTATGGTTTTAGTGCTTTATTTGTATGA
>CAZYWQ010000138.1:0-7064 GCA_964651675.1 uncultured Candidatus Sumerlaeota bacterium
GATCAATTCTATGAGCAGATTATAAATTATGGGAAAATTCATATACTGAATTATGGTGAGAATATTGCGATGGCATATTTGTCAAAACAGTATTTTGAAGAGTACCTAATCCCGTGGTATAATAAACGCTCGGGACAGTTAAGACGCTCAGGAATTTTTACTTATATTCATATTGATGGTCACTTTAAACCGCTTCTACCATATCTTTCAGGGTTACCTTTTGATGGATTGGAAGCTCTTACACCGAAACCACAGGGAGATGTGGAATTGGAGGAGATTCATCAATATATTGGTGATAAAATCTTATTAGATGGGATTCCGGCTGTTTTGTTTTTGAAACATCATTCAATGAAAGAATTGCAAACTTGTGTTGAGAAGGTTGTTAAATTATTTCATCCAAGACTTGTATTAGGCATATCCGATGAATTTCCAGAGGCAGCAGATGAAGAAGGTTTTGAAAGGATGAGATGGATTTCTGATTGGTGTCGGAAATAAAATTATAGAAAAAAGGTTTTTTTGATTTAAATAACGAAAATGGCTTGACAAAGAAAAACTAAATTAATACAAGCACTTTACCAAGAAAATTGAAAAGAGATTTTCAAAGAAGTTTTCTCTAACTCAAAAATATGAAAATTTTTAAGGATTTTATTTGAATGAATGAATTTGAAAAACTCAGTGAAGTATTAAAGGCATTAGCGCATCCAGCCCGTTTGCAGATTGTAGCAGGTCTCCTTAAAAATGAATGTAATGTATCTCAGATTCAGCAATCCCTTGGATCTCAGCATCTCAGAATCCTTAAAAATGAAAATATAATTAAGGCAAGGATTGAGGGAACAACAAGATGTTATAGAGTGATCGACAAAAATGTGAAAAAGATCATTAAAATAATAGAGAAGAAATAATTTTTTTGCCCACAATATTGTATTATTTGTATATAATGTTATTACAATATAATAAGGGATTTTTGAATATTTGAAATTGTTATTGTTGAAAGGCTTCAATGTAAAAAATAAAAATTATAAAGTGTAGATAAGTTTATGAAGGAAAACAAAAATAATACAAGAGTAGGAGTATATGTTTGTCATTGCGGAGGTAATATATCTGATGTTATTGATGTAAAAAAACTGGTTGAGTTCGCCGGGAAGCAGGAAGATGTTGTTCTGGCAAAAGACAATACTCATATGTGCTCTGATGTTGGACAAAAACTTGTTATTGATGATATAAAAGAGCGCAACTTAAATAAAATTGTTGTTGCAGCCTGTTCTCCTCAGTTTCAGGGAGAGACATTTATGAATACTCTCGAGGCGGGGGAATTATCTCCTTATTTGGTAGAGATGGCAAATATCCGAGAGCAGTGTGCTTGGCCCCACTTTGATAATCCAAAATTAGCTACTCAAAAAGCCATACACATCCTGATGGCAGCAATTGCAAAGGCAAGATTATCCGAACCTTTGCAGAAAAGAACTATGCCTATTGGTAAAAGAATTCTGATAATAGGAGCAGGTATCGCAGGAATTCAGGCTGCTTTGGATTTGGGAGATGCGGGATTTGAGGTTAATTTGGTTGAAAAGGAACCGAGTATCGGTGGTCATATGGCACAGCTTTCCAGGACATTTCCAACTGAAGATTGTTCAGCTTGTATTTTGAGTCCAAAGATGGCGGATGTTCCAGCCAATCCCAATATTAATCTATTTACTTATTCTGAAGTAAAAAATGTTGAAGGGTATCTCGGTAATTTTAAGGTCACTCTTGAAAAGAAGCCGAGATATGTAGATTTAGATAAATGTATTGCTTGTGGTATATGTGAGGAAAAATGCCCAGTAAAGAATGTCCCTGATAAATTTGAAGAGAGTTTGAAAACTCATACTGCAATCTATACTCCTTTTGATTTTGCTGTTCCCAATAAAAATTTGATTGATCCTGAAGCTTGTCTCCGACTTACGAAAGGTGGAAAAGTCTGCGGTCTTTGTGCAAAGTTCTGTCCTGAGGATGCCATAAATTTTGATGATAAGCCTGAAGAGGTAGAATTTAAAGTTGACACGATAATTGTAGCTACGGGTTTTGATATATTTGATGCCACTCAGAAGAAGGTATATGGATATGGGAAATATGAGAATGTAATAACATCTCTTGAAATGGAAAGAATGATAGTCAACGCCGTGCAGGGAAGTCCTATAAGGAATTTAGGACAAAGGATTGGATTCATACAATGTGTGGGTTCAAGGGATGAGCAGGTAGACAGGGAGTACTGTTCGAGAATATGCTGTATGTATGCCACCAAACTGGCAAGTTTATTGAAGCATTCTAACTCCAATAGAGATGTTTATATATTTTATACAGATCTAAGGGCTTTTGGAAAAGGATTTGAAGAGTATTACAAGAGAGCACAGAATATGGGAGTTAAGTTTATCAGGGGAAGAGTGGCTGAGGCGATTGAAAATTCAAAGAACAAAAAGGTAATTCTAAAAGTGGAAGACACACTAAGTAGAAGTATAATAGAGACAGAATTTGACACAGTTGTTCTTTCAGTAGGTATAGGATTATCCAAAAGCACTGATAAAATAGCCCAGATTTTAAGATTAGCAAAGAGCGAGGATGGTTTTCTTAAAGAAGCCCATCCCAAGTTCAAGCCAGTTGATACCAACATAAAAGGGATATTTCTGGCTGGAACAGTTCAGGGACCAAAAGATATACCTGATACTGTAGCTCAGGGAAGTGCAGCATCATCCAGAGCAATGAGGTTGATGAATCAAAAAGAGTATTCGATTGAGCCGGTCATAGCATTTGTTCATAAAGAATTATGTGATAGTTGCAAACTGTGTGTTGATGCTTGTTCTCAGAATGCTATCTCAGTTTCTTCTAAAGCCGAAGTAAATGAAACTTTGTGTGTAGGTTGTGGCAGCTGTATTTCATTATGTCCCACTAATGCTCTTGATTTGCACCTTTATACCAATGATCAGATATTCCAACAAATTAAAAATGCTCTAAAAGATAAAAAAGAAGAAGAGACCAGAATACTTGTTTTTGCTGATGACACTTGCACATACAGACTTGCAGACAGTGTAGGAACTGCTAAGTTATCATACACTACAGATGCAATAATAATCAGGGTTCCCAGTGGAAGTCGTGTTACTCCTAAACTTATGCTGAATGCTTTCAAGCTTGGCGCTGATGGGATATTTATAGGTGAGTGTGAACAAAAAACCTCTCCTTTTCCTCACAGCCAAAAGGTTATTAAAGAAAATATTGAGAAAACAAAACAGATCTTAACCCAAGCTGGCATTGAATCGGAAAGGATAAGGTATAAGGAATTTGTTACGGTGATGTTGGCTGGTTTTGTAAATTGTGTTAATGGCCTTGCGAATTTTGCAAGAGAAACAGGGAGTATACCTCAGGGAAAAAGGGAACAATTAGGAAGGGATATTAATAAAAAATTATTTAGGAAGGAATATGATTAGAAAATTTGTAATTACAGATCAGAATTTAAAGTTTCTGGAAAAGATTCAGGGATTAAGTGGTGAAGTAATAACCCAGTGTGATCAATGCGGAACCTGTTCCGGTGGATGTCCTATGATTAATGAAATGGATATAACTCCATCTCAGATAATGAGAATGGTCCAGTTAGGGATTATGGAAGTTTTAGAAACGAAAGCAATGTGGCTATGTGCCTCCTGTTTTAGTTGTACGGTAAGATGTCCTCGTGGATTGGATGTGTCCAAAGTGGCTGAAAGTCTCAGACAGGTTGAACTTCGCAAGGCTGTAGACTATATTGATATAAATAAAATTCCAGAAGATGAGTTGAAAAGGCTTCCGCAAATAGCATTGATAAGCGGATCAAGAAAATTTACAGGTTAACAATATGAAAATTCCATATTATCCAGGATGTACATTGAAAACACAAGCAAGAAACCTTGAGACTTCTGCTCTTGGTGTTGCAGAAAAGTTGGGGATTCAGTTAATTGAACTTCCCAGGTGGAATTGCTGTGGAACAGTTTTTTCTTTAACCGATGATGATTTGATTCATCATGTCGCTCCGATAAGAAATTTGGTCAGGGTTCAAGAAATGAATAAAAATGGGTTGGTGGAAGATGAGTATAGACTGGTTACTTTATGTTCGATGTGTTACAATGCTTTAAAAAGATCCAATATCCGAGTGAAGGAAAATCCCGACGACTTGGAAAAAATAAATAATTTTATGGATCTGGAAGATGATTATAAAGGTGGAGTAAAAGTTATACACTTTTTGGAACTTGTAAGGGATTTAGGCTTTGATAAAGTAAAAGAGAAAGTGAGCAATCCATTGAAAGGACTCAAAATAGCTCCATATTATGGTTGTATGCTATTAAGACCCAAAGAAGTTGGAATTGACGATCCTGAAGAGCCTGAAATTCAAGGTAAATTGCTTTCAAGTTTAGGTGCAGAAGTCATTGATAATCCTTATAAAAAAGTATGTTGCGGAAGTTATCAGACTATTCAGGATAAAAATATTGTTTCCAATCTTGGATATGATATTCTTACTCATGCTCAAAATGAGGGTGCGGATGCGATTTCCTTAAGCTGTCCTTTATGTGCTTTCAATTTTGATTTTAGACAGAAAGACATAAAAGAAAAACATCCTGATTTCAAAGAAATCCCAGTATTTTATTTTACTCAACTGATGGCAATAGCTTTTGGATTTGAGGAAAAAGTTTTTGGTTTTGACCTTAATTATATTGACCCAAGACCTTTATTACTAAACAGAGAAATTTTAGGAGTGAAAAAGTAGAACAGGTTGAACTAACTAACTGATTCTGCAGCAAGGGGAACAACCAGTCTAAATTAGGGATTTCAAGATATGTTATTTATCTTTAGCTTCGCGTTCATCAAAAACTTCTTTCGCAGCAAAAAGACCATTTAAAGCAGATGGAAAACCCGCATAAACTGCCATTTGTATCATAATCTCAATTATTTCTTGATGCGTACATCCAACATTTAACGCTCCATTAATATGCACCTTTAATTGTGGTCTTGCATTACCCATAGCTGTTAAGGCTGCTACAGTAGCAATCTCTCTGGATTTCAAATCTAAACCAGGTCTACTGTAAACATCACCAAATGGAAACTCTATTAATAAATCAGCAAAATCAGGAGCAATCTCTTTGAGAGATTCTATAACTTTTTCACCTTGCTTTCCATCAATTTCCGCTAATTTTTCCCATCCGATTTCAAACCGTTTCGATTTCATAATTTCCCTCCATTCTATTTCATTCTACGATATTCATATTCAAGTGCCTACTGTCTATGAAAATGTGACTACATTATTTGTTTGAACAGACTCATACGCTCCTAATACTAATTCAAGAGATTTTAAATTGTCGGAAGCATTTGTAATTGGTTCATGATTCTGAACTATTGAATCGATAAAATGACGATAAGCACCAATAAAGCCTTGAATAAAAAATCCTTTTGGATCTAAATAACTGCTCTCATCACCATCATCAGTTTTAAGAATAAGCTCTCCTCCACCTTCTCCGCGTAATTCTAAAGTTCCTCGAGTTCCTTCAATCCTAATTCTCCCATAATAAGAATCACCTTTACTGCACCAGGAGTTTTCAATTACTCCTATCAAATCCTTATGGTTTAGAATTATTGAAGTAATATCTTCTCCTTTACAATAAGGTGATACATTCATTGCTGTAGCATAGATACTAATCGGATTTCCAAAATAATATCGCAATAAATCCAGATAATGAGTACACATTTCAAAAATGATTAGTTGATCTACATCCTTACAATATTTCTGACGATAAACCAACGGTTCATCACCAGTCTTTTCGGGAACTGTACAAGGTATTCTTTGCGAAATATTAGCATAAAAAATCCGTCCTAACTTTCCAGAATCAATAATTGTCTTTATCTTTTGAGAAATTGGATAAAATCGAAAAGTTTGGTTAACCATAAATTTAATTTTTTCTTTTTTGCGCACTTCTGCAATCTTTTTCATTTCATCAATAGATTCGGCTGAGGGTTTTTCACACAATATATGCACCTTTTTGGAAGCTGCTTTCAGGATAATTGCAATACGTCCTTTCCCTGGTGTTGTAATATCGGCAATATCTACTTGTTCTTTTTCAAATAACTCATTATAATCTGTGTAGACTCGCTCAACACCATATTTTTTAGCAATCCTTTCAGCACTTTTATTGTCAATATCGCAAACACAGGTAACTTTGGCTTCTTTAATCGAGTTCCAGGCAAGCATATGAGTGTCAGCAATAAATCCACATCCGATAAGTGCAACTTTAAAATGTTTCATAATAACCTCTAATTGAAATCTCTGATTGAAATAGAAACAGGACGCATCAAGATAAAATATTGTGGGAAATATTCAATTTACCCTTTTATTCCGGATAGTTTTATACCTTCCACAAAGTATCGCTGATTGAATATAAATACGACCAAAAGGGGAGCCATAACCATAATAGCTCCTGCCATCAGATAGGGCCAATTTGTAGTATACAAGCCCTGAAAGGAAGATAATCCTACGGGAAGTGTTTTCATATCCATAGAATTTGTCACAATAAGGGGCCACATAAAACTACGCCAGGCACCCATAAAAGTGAAGATAGTCAATGTCGCAAGAGCGGGTCCTGACAAGGGCATAATGATGTTCCAATATATTCTTAATGAACCGCAACCATCTATCTTTCCTGCTTCTTCAAGATCAACAGGTATTGTCATAAAAAACTGTCTTAATAAAAATGTTCCATAAGCTAAAGGATGCCTTCATTGCATCATATAAATTATGTTTGTTAAATATTGTCTGTACTAAAGCTAATAGGAAAACAATGACAATAGAGAGCAAAAATGACAACAATAGGTGTGAAGTATAAATGGCGGAATTTAAATTGTTTTTGATAGTCTCTAATTTTCGAGGTGTAATGAATATAATTAAACCGATTAAAACACAGATAAACAAGTATGGTAGTTTATTGAATACAACGGCAAAACCTTGACCAACTTCATATCCAAATGATAATACTAAAACAACACTCAATAATAACGACAACAGTATAGAGATAATC
>CAZYWQ010000139.1:0-297 GCA_964651675.1 uncultured Candidatus Sumerlaeota bacterium
GATAAAGTCGGTATGATGCTCAGGTAAGAATCTTCCTTTTGCCTGAGTTCCCTGTTTGAATCCCTTTCCAAATATTCTTCCTGAACCAATCGCTATCTTGGATTGAGTTATATTATATCCACTACCGAGTATATCTTTTGTGGGATTGATGAATGTTCTGATTCTATCTTTTTGGTAATCACCGAGAAATGGATAGAGTGAAACGGATGATATAATAATGATAAAGACAAGTGAGAATATAATTTTTTTTGATACTTGAGCCACATATATAATCACGAGAAATATAGGAATAAATAC
>CAZYWQ010000139.1:307-6577 GCA_964651675.1 uncultured Candidatus Sumerlaeota bacterium
GGCTGTGCCTAAGTCAGGCTGTTTAACAATAAGTGCCATAGGAATAGCGATCATGATTAATGGCAGAATAATCTTATAAAGTTTTTTTACAGGTAGTTCTATATTTGAAAAATATTTTGCCAAAGCGAGAACTGTGAATATTTTTGCCAGTTCGGAAGGTTGAAACCGTATTGGACCTATCATAAACCAGCTTTTTGCACCTCTGATTTCTTTTCCGAGAAAGAGAAGAATTATTAACAAACAGATAACAGCGAAGTATAGAATATAAGAGTATCGAACGATTTTGTTATAATCGATAAATAATATGGCAGTGAAAACCACTAAACTGATGAGAAACCAGACCATTTGTTTTATGTAATAGTCTTTGAAAAAAGATATTTCAGATGTGACCGAAAATATGGTCAGAATTCCGATTAGAGTTAGAAGTATGATGATTAAAAAGAGTGTGAAGTCGAAATTTTTTAATATCTTTATATTAAACATAAGATTTTGCTTCTGGTAAGATTAATTTTTGTGATTTTATAAGAACGATAATGACAATTGGCGAAACAACAGCCGTGTATACGGCTCTGAATGCGATTATCAGGAGATTTTGCCATTGAATCTCGCCGATTTCTGGTTTGTAAAACAGTCCAATGATAACTGCATAAATGACGAACGATGTAAAAGTTGTAACCATTTGAATCAGGATGTTTTCTGTCACAAGTTTTATTCTTAATTTCGCACAGACATAAGCTATAATAGTAAATAAGAAAGGAGAAAGCCCTATAATATTATAGGAGAGAGAATCTATAAGGATTCCGATTACAAATGCAAAAGGCATACTAATCATTTCGCTGGTGAAAAGACTCAGAAAGATAAGGTAGATAAAAAGAAGATTCGGAAAGCAATTACTGATTTTTATATATCTGATAAGTGTCGTTTGTAATAGTAAAATAATAAATAAATATATCAGTAATAATATGATTTGTCTAAGTAATTTATTTGTCATTATTTTGGGAACCGTTTTTTTCTATATTATTTTTATTCTCTTCACTGGTTGTTCGGCTCTCAGTGACTATGAGAACCGTCTCTAACTTACTTAAATCGACAGAGGATTTGATATCAGCAAAATATATTCCATATTTTGCCTTTTGAATTTTTACTATCTCACCGATTGGAATCCCCGTTGGATATATACTACCGCCTAATCCTGAAGTAATTATTTCTTGTCCGACTGTCAGATTAGCAACAGGATTCTCTGGGATAAATGTATATTCATTTATGAGATCTTTTCCAATCACAATTCCTCTCTCACGAGTATCCTGAGTAATTGCAGAAACAACACTCCTTTTATCCGATAAGATAAGAACAAGAGAAGAATGGGGACTAACCTGTTTGATTTTTCCTATGAGACCATCTTCAGAAATGACGCACATATCCATTTCGATATTGTCTCTTTCACCTTTGTTGATTATAATCAAATTTGACATAGGAGATGGGCTAATTCCGATTATTGACGCAGGAAGGTATTGATGTTTATGTTCCTCAATGAATTCAGAAAGCTTGGTCAATTGTTTGAGTTGAATATTTTCCTCAGTTAGCTGATTGCATTTATGTTTAAGGATTTTGAGTTCGGATTGTAATCGGGCATTTTCTCTATATAAATTTTTGATTTTAAAGGCGAAGTCGAATAATTTTTCAAATTGATATGAGATGTAGTGTACTACTTTTTGAAATGGATAAAGGATAGAAAGAAGAATCTTTGATGTTAAGGAACGGCTGGGATTCAAAGAATTGTGGGCAATCATAGAGATAGCTATTATTATGAGGATTATTAGAATTATCTCTCTTCTATATTTCCATATTTTTTCCCACATCAATAAAATTTTTATCGGTTAATATATAAGATAATTTATTTATTAAGAAAGCATTAAGAGAAGGATTAATAAGTTTTTTCTTCTTTGGAGAAGTACTCGATAGAATCCAGTGCCATTCCAGTTCCTAGAACAACAGCCTTTTCTGGTTCTTCGGCAATTTTCACCTGAAGCCCTGTTTCAGAAGCTAATAGTTTATCGAATCCCTTAAGCAAGGAACCTCCTCCAACCATTGTGATACCGTGTTCCATAATATCCGCTGCAAGTTCAGGAGGTGTTCTTTCAAGAAGTGCCTTTACACCTTCAATGATATTGTTAACAGGCTCTTGAAGAGCTTCCCTAATTTCTTCGGATGTAATTTCGATTGTTTTTGGTAGACCGGAAACAAGGTCTCTTCCTTTTATTGTCAGACTCATTTCTTCTTCCAATTTGTCAGCGGAACCAACCTTGATTTTAATGTCTTCACTTGAGCGTTCACCAATCATAAGATTATATTTTCTTTTGATATGACTACTAATAGCAGAGTCCATAGAGTCACCAGCAATTCGTATCGATTTACTCACAACAATTCCACCGAGTGAGATAACAGCCGATTCAGTCGTTCCACCGCCAATATCAAGAATCATACTTCCGGAAGGCTCAGTTACAGGTAATCCCGCACCGATAGCGCCTGCCATTGGTTCTTCGATAAGATAAACTTCTCTTGCACCTGCCTGTTGGGCTGACTCTCTGACTGCTCGTTTTTCAACCTCAGTAATTCCAGACGGTACAGCAACAATAATACGAGGTCTGACAAATCTTCTGTTATTATGGACTTTGTGAATAAAGTAACTGAGCATCGCCTGAGTTACTTCAAAGTCCGCAATGACACCATCTCTCATAGGTCTAATTGCCACAATATTACTCGGAGTTCTACCAAGCATCTTCTTGGCTTCGAGTCCAACGGCTTTTGGCTTTTTGTGACCTTTTTCGATTGCAACAACGGATGGTTCACTTAGCACAATCCCCTCACCTTTTACATAAACCAAAGTGGTTGCGGTACCGAGGTCTATTCCCAAGTCTCTTGAGAAGAGTTTGTGAAAGAAATTATATAATGAGCCCATAGACCTTTCCTTCTCATATTAGTTAATTTGGCATAAGTATTTATTAGGATATAGCTTAATGTCAATAAAATTCAGAATCTTCATTTGTAAAAGATAGACTTACTGATTTGAAACTGTAGAACGTTATTTTTCTGTTCCCTATAACGTTTTAGAAAGTAGTACACTATCGGAGTGATTTTACTTTGTCCAAATATTCTGCTTTAGTAATGAGTTTTTCATTTATGAGTTGCTGGATCTGTTGAGGAATAATTATTTCTTTTAATTTTGCGCTTTTAGTAACTGGTTTTTGCTTTGTCATATCTTCTATTACTTCTTTATCTAATATGGGGATTTCTGGAACTTTTGCAGTAGTTTCTTCAGCGATTATTGTTTTCTGGACTTCTTCTTTTTTAATTGCATCGGAAGTGGCTTTTGAGACGAATTGTTTCGCTTTTTTATATTCCTCTTCATTTATAACACCTTGTTTAAACATCTCGCTTACTCCATAAAAATCCGAATAGATTGCAGTGCCGGGAGTAGATGTATCTTTTTTATATTTTTTCTTTGAGAGAATAAAGAATATGGATATTACCACAAAACCTAATACGACAACACCTGTTTCCCAGGATAAAATGATGTCTAACATTATTTGTATAAAAGGATCTGAGCCCAACTTAATACCTCTGAAATGCTTTGATGCTACATTTAAGTCGCATAAATGCGACCGCTACATTAGTCTGCTTCTTCAAAAAAAGAATCGATTGTTTTGACTACATCATCTGGCTTGATTTCTTCACCGGTTAGTTGGTAATTTGCGATGATTCTGTTTAGTGCTCCTTTGAGTTCACGAATGTTGGATTTAACTTTTTCAGCTAATAAGTAGATAACATCATCTTTTAGTGTGACATCATAATTCTCAATATCTTTTTTAAGAATAGCAACACGAGTTTCGATTTCTGGTGGTTTAATATCGACGATAATACCGCCACCAAAGCGTGATTTAAGCCTTTTTTCAAGGTGTGCAATGTCTTTAGGTGGTCTGTCGCAGGTAATAATGATTTGTTTTCTTGATTGAAAAAGTGTATTGAAAATATGGAAGAATTCTTCCTGCGCTCTTTCTTTTCCTGCAATGAATTGAATATCCTCGATTATCAAAATATCGATATTTTTATAGTGATTTCTGAAGGTATTGATAGTGTTATTTTGAATAGCCTCGATTAATTCCGTTGTAAATTCTTCTGTATTAGTGTACAAAATGTTTATGTCAGGATTATTTTGAATCAATTGATTTCCGATGGCATTAACGAGATGAGTTTTTCCAAGACCGACATCACTATAGAGAAACATTGGATTATAATTTTTTGCTGGGGCTTTAGCAATAGCGACTGCAGTTGCTTGGGCGAAATTGTTTCTTTCACCGACAACAAAGGTTTCGAATGTGTAATGATTAACTAATTTTAATTTTGATGTTTCGGGGATTTTCATTTTCTTGGCAGCTACTATTTCTTCTTCGGATTCGTAATCATCAATATTCTTAGAGAATTCAAGGAGTTCTTCTAAGGCTTTTTTCTCATCACCAACTTTAATGTAAAGTTCAGCTTTGAGTCGCTTTGCCTTTGACGATTTCGGTTTTATGCTGATAATTTTTGTTAACATATCAATCGCTTCTTTGTATTTTTCCGATTTAGATAAATTGTCAACTGCAGAGTATAGTGTTTTGGTTGCAAGATCTGTTTTATTTTCCTTCAAATAAATATCAGCCAGCTTTTCCGTCAAACTCATTTCGTCAGAAAATGTATTAATGGCTTCTTTTATGGTGTCTGTTGCATTTTTTACATCTTTCTGACTTAGATAAATATCAACAAGAGCATTATAGTTTTTAAGAATTCCTTCTTTGTTATTAGTAATGCCGTAGACTTCTATAAGTTTTTTATAAGCATCAATATTGTTTTTATCAAAGCTAAATATTTTATTAATAATCTCGATAGCTTCGTTGTATTGTTCAGCATTGATGAGGATTTGCGCAGTTTGAAAACTTTCTTCTGTGGCATTAATCAGGTTATTTTTTTCAATATGAATATCGATTAGTTTTTTTCTTGCTTCGATATTTTTTTCGTCTGTATGGATAATTTCTTCATAGATTTGTTTTGCATCATCAATAGAATCTTTTCCTTCATATTGTGCTGCCAGAATAAAATATTGTTCTACTGCCTTTAAGGTTTCGCCAATGGTAAGAAGAGTATCGATAAAATTCATTCTAATCTGAACATTTTCAGGTTCGATTTCCAATATATTGAGGAATAGCTTAATCGCTTCATCATACTGCGATTTTTGCTGATAGATTTCTATGAGTGCGGTAGATTGGGAAACGAAATCCACAGATGAACCAATTTCATTGTATTTATCAATAAGGTATTTATGCAACTCGATAAAGTCGGGTTTGATTTTAAAGATTTCTTCAGCGAAATTAAAAAGTTCCGTTGTTTTATTACCCTTCTTATAAGAGGAATACTGTTTGTCAAATTCTTCGATAACCTGCTCAAGTTCATCAAGTTGCGTTAGAACAAGAATCAGCTTGTTTCTGATATCGAGTGAATTTTTATCAATTTCTAAAATTAGGTTATAATACTTTTTCTCGTTTTCTTTGTCATCAAGCTTTTGATAAATATCTGCTATTTGAGAGTAGGTACTAACGAGTTCTTTTTTACGATTAATCTTTTCATAAGCCTGAGCAAGAGATTGAAGTATGATAAGGTTTCCCGAATCCTTTTTGAGAATGTCTTTACAAAAATCGATACATTTCAGGAATGAATCATTTCTGAAAAAATAATCAATGATGTTTTTATAGGTTTCATTACGATTTTCGATTTGTCCTGTTTTATCATATAATGATGCCAATGTCTCTATAGATTCGATATCATCCGGATCGATCTCAATTATTTTTTTAAGAATCGCTATGGCATTATCATCGTCTTTTTCTTTTTGATAAACATCCAATAGTGTTTTTAAAGATTTCAAGGCTTTGTCTGTTTCACCGATATCACACTGAAGCAACGAAAGATTATGGATTGCCTTTGTGTTTTGAGGTTGAAATTCGAGAATTTTGTTATACAAGTCGATAGCGTTAGTCTTATCATTATTTGCAGTGTAAGATTCTGCTATAACCAAGTAAAGTTCGACAGCTTTGTCTATTTGATTATCTTTTTCGTAAGTTTGAGCTAATTGGAGTTTTATATCAGTATTCTCTGGCTTGAATGATAGTGCATACTTCAAATATTCTTCTGCTTTTTTATATTCATTTTTCGATGTAAGAATATCACTCAGGCTAAGAG
>CAZYWQ010000139.1:6587-7040 GCA_964651675.1 uncultured Candidatus Sumerlaeota bacterium
TTACCAGTCTGCTTAATCAGTTCCAACTGTTCCATTCTATTGCTGGTATCTTCAGGCTCTATCTCTACAATTGTCTCATAGATGTTGATGGCATCTTCTAATTTATTGTTATCCTGATAATGTGTGGCAATGGATTTATAGTATTGTATAGCCTTTTGTTTATCTTCCAGTTCAAGATGGATTCGGGCTAATAAAGATAAAGCCTCCAGATTATCAGGTTTTTTCTCAGTTATATTTTTTAATTGATCGATAGCCTTTTCTTTATTTCCAGATTGGTAGAGTATTTCGGCGTATTTTTGAGAGTATTCTAATTCCTTTTCAAGATTATTCTGGAGTTTATATACATCGATGAATTTCGACACAATGTCTTTGTTATCCGGAAGAATCTGATTGAGTTTATCAAGAGCTTTAAGGGAATCATCACAGGCATTTAGAGAATTCAGTTCATCAATA
>CAZYWQ010000140.1:0-7027 GCA_964651675.1 uncultured Candidatus Sumerlaeota bacterium
CATATATTCCAGAAGAGAGTGACTTGTCGGTTGTTATGGTATTATTGTCTGTATCCCAATTAAATCCATCTGGGATTTCTGTTTTGATGATTTGCATTTTTTCGACTTTGAGAAGCGGATCAATTTGAACATTCAAGGGATGTGTTTCTCCTGGATTCATATATATTTTTTGAGGATTCAGATGGACAGCAGCTTCTGGAAGGTAAGTGTACTTATCAACTGAATGAATGTATCGCGGATTATTGTTAATCTCTATGGTTACCTTGCGTGTTCTTTGAGAAGGCGAAGGTATATCTTTCAATGGAAGAATCTCCACTTCTCCATAAGGATGGACAACTTTTACATCGACTGGTTCACAGGTAAATTCCATTTTTTTCTTCCGACCTTCTTTGCTGAACCAGGCTGCAAGCGAGTATTCATTATGTTGAGAATCGTAGATAAGAACAGTTTCTAATGATTCTTCAGGATTTCGGTAGCTTCCGATTACTTTTTTATAATCGACTTCTTTGACCATTGTTTTATAGGCATAAAAAGCAGGTTTTTTCTCATCACCTGCTTCGATCAGTCCAAGTTTACTGTCCCAGGATTGATCAGGTGCATCATTCCAGTTCTGAAGGTCAAAATAGAAAATGCGCTCAACGCCGGATGCTAAACAAAGAAGTTGATTTCTGATTATTAAGGCTGCCTGTTTATGGTATGACTCAGGTTTATTTTTGATTACTCCTGTCACACCTGTCTCGGTAATCCAGATCGGTTTATCATCGCCAAATCGACGCATTACCGCTTTTATATCGGCGATTTCATCCGGAACTTCCTCTTCAGGAGCTGAATTGCGATAATAATGATAATCGAAAACATCAAAGTAATCTTTATAACCTAACTGGTACAATCTTTCGACAAATTTGCGATCCCATTCTCCTAAAGGAGCTATAACAGGCGCACAAATTTTACAATCAGGATCAGCTCGTTTAGCAGCTTCATACGATAATTTTAAAAGTCTGGCATAATGCTCGACATTTGGTTCAGGACTCCAGAATGGCAGAATATTCGGTTCATTCCATACTGACCAGTAAGTAAAATGGTCTTTGAAGTGTTTTACGGTTTCGTATACATAATTGGCGAATTGCTCGAAATCCTCGTCATTAATAGGAGCGTTATGATTTTTCCACCAGGCTGCACCATAGTTCAGAATGGGATATATTTGAATATGATGCTTCTCAAAAAATTCTACGACTTTATCAGGAAAAGTGAAGTCGAATCGTCCCTGCTCAGGTTCGATAATATGCCACCACCAATCCGAGCGGTCCCAATAAACTCCCAATTCCTGCATCCACTTTATACGCTTCTCCACAGTTGTCTCTAATTCATTTGGAATGTGAAAGACCTTCGTACCATTAATCGCAAAGTAGCTCTGATTCTGGGCTTCACGATAGGCAGAATCAATCGAAACAGCACCATAACTTACATAGACATTAAAAATCACAAGGGTAATCACAAAAAAAATCTTAAGTTTTGATAGGCTCATCAATCTTATCCTTCTTTTAAAGTTTAAGGCTTCATTGAATATGGATGGTTTATACAGAATTGATATTTTCGCCAATTTATGAATATGTATTTCAAGTTGTCAAGAAGTGTAAATTTAATAATTAGGAGCATCTTACTTTTTAGTATTGACTAAAGTATTTTTGATTCAATATATACTTTAGCAAAAAGGGCTTGTTAAAGTTATTTTCATTTAAGGGGGATTTTACTGTGTCAAGAAAAGCATTGCCATTTATTCATTCCATTCCAACTAATCTCATAATATTTATAATTTGTTTGTCTATCAGTGCCGTATCTTATCCTGTTATGGTTAATGTCAAACTCAATGGGACACTTGTTTCAGGTGGTAAGGTGTACGAGTTTTTAATTAGTCCCGACAGCACCCGTGTTGTTTATAGAGCAGATCAAGATATTGATGGGATTAACTCACTTTATAGTGTACCAATAACTGGTGGAACTGCTGTCAGGCTTGATGATCCCGTCAAATCCGCTGCTTATGATGATTCCACTTCTTTTAAAATTAGTCCGGATAGTAGCAGAGTTATTTTTCATACAAGGATTACAAATCTTTATAGTGTGCCGATAATGGGCGGTGAGATTACGGAATTGAGTGAAGAATTGGGAGCTAAAGGTAGTGATTTTAAATTCAGTCAGGATAGTACTCGTGTAGTGTATCGTGCTTCTTTGGAATTATACAATGCTGCGATTGATGGTTCGGATGTTATCAAACTTAATCCATCATTGGTAAGTGGTGGAAGTGTTGGCACTTTTGTTATTAGTCCAGATGATGGATATGTAGTCTATGAAGCTCGTCAGGATTCACAAGATATAAGAGAGCTTTATTCTGTACCTTTATCAGGTGGTGTATGCGTTAAGCTCAGTGGGACTCTTGTTAGTGGTGGGAATGTCAATGCAATAACAATAAGTCCAGATAGCACAAGAGTAGTATTCTTGGCTGATAAAGATACGGGTGAGGTCTGGGAACTTTATAGTGTTCCTATCAATGGAGGTGGTGTTACAAAACTCAATGATTCTCTAATAAGCGGAGGTGATGTATCGGAGTACAAGGTTAGCGGCAATAGTTCTAAGGTTGTTTATTTAGCTGATCAGGATACAGATGAAAAAATTGAAATATACAGCGTGTCCATTACGGGTGGAACAGTAACAAAATTAAGCGGCTATACTGCTGGCGGAATAGCGGATTTTGAAATAAGTAGCAATGGTAATCGAGTTGTTTTTATGGGACCTCGTGATTCCATAGAATACATAGAGCTTTATAGCGTTCCTGTAGTAGGCGGGACAGTTATTAAATTAAATAGTACTTTAGTAACCGATGGGGATTTGGAGGAGTTTGTTGTAAGTCCTAACGGCAGTCGAGTCGTTTACCAGGCAGATCAAGATACATATTATGTTCCTGAACTTTATAGCGTACCAATAGCAGGAGGATCAATTGTTAAACTTAATTCGGATCTTGTTTATAACGGTTTTGCGAGACATCCTTTGTTTAGTCCTGATAACAATTCCATAATCTATGCGCAAAAAGAACCGGGTGGTTACGAAATTGAATTGTACCAGGTTCCTTCAACCGGTGGTTCGATAACAAAGGTTAATGGTCCTATGGTTCCAGGTGGTAGTATTGCTTACCGTAGTTATGTATTTAGTCCCAATGGGAAGTATATAGTATATATTGCGGGACAAGATAATAGTAGCATAAATGAACTGTATGTTAGCTATGAATATGCAACCTCAGTTAATAACTGGTCTTTCTTTGAATAATGTATGCCTTATTAAGACGTGGTTGTTTTGTAAGGTTTATTACCTATATGCCCCAAAACAGAATATAATGAATTTTCATCTAATCCCTTAATTTTGAATATGTTAGGTAAGTTTCCGTAGTGGCAGTTTTTTTGCGGTGCTGTTTTTTCTAAAAAATTAATAAAATCGCTAAAGTTTTAAACTTAATTAGTCGATGTATTACTTAGAATACATATCACATTTCCTTTCTTAATAAACGCTCCCATTGGAGCGTTTATTATTTTTACACAATATTTTCCACTGTTCTTATTCATTTGCTTCAAGTAGAAAGCTCTTCAATATTGACAATATGGACATTGTCATTCTCACGAAAGTAGGAATCCATAATACAATTTTGTCATACCCGAAGTTTTTATCGGGCATCCAGTTTATTTTTCTGGACTCCCGTTTATATAGATCGGTTTTGCTTCTTTATGTGTGTTTGATGCCCTTTAAAATTTCAGTCATTTCGTCGTGGATGAGGCTGTTTGTTGCGAGGACTTGTGTATTGTAATAGGAGAATTTGCCACCTGAGAAGTTTGTGACTTTACCTCCGGCTTCTTCAACAATAAGCATCCCTGCTGCCATATCCCAAGGGAATAATTTTCTTTCCCAGTATCCATCGAGTCTTCCACAGGCAACAGAGACAAAATCAAGTGCAGCAGCTCCTAATCGCATAACTCCTTGTGAGACTTTCAGAAATTTTCCGTATACATCCATATAATAATCTACTTGCTCTCTTCTATCATAAGGAAATCCTGTAACGAGCAATGCTTGTTCGAGTTGATTGACTTTTGAAACATTGATCTTCTGGTCATTTAGATAAGCACCATTTCCCTTTTCAGCAAAAAAAAGCTCGTTACTAATAGGATTGAATATCCCACCTATGATTATTTCTTTTTTGTATTCAACACCAATTGAGATTGCAAAAATAGGTAATGTATGTGCGTAGTTTGTGGTGCCATCAAGTGGATCGATTATCCATTTATAATCTGATTCGTCTTTTGAAATGCCTGATTCTTCGGCAAGGATTTGGTGGTTAGGGAAAGAGTCTTTTATGATTTTGATAATTGTTTTTTCTGATTCCTTATCGGCTTGAGTAACTAAATTAACATCACCTTTGTATTCGATTGTAGATAAGTTCCCATAGTATTTCTTAAGCACCTTCCCGGCTTCATCCATAGCAAGCATAAGCGTGTCTTTTATTTTGTCCATTTTACCATTCCTGATATATAATATTGAATTATTCCGATCCTATGATTGAAATACGCTCTGATAAAATTCAAGGATAATTTGGCAAATTATCAGAGTTATCTGATGTTAGTCATTGTTATTGTCCGTCAGGGCAAAATTATGTTTTGTTAAATATTGTTGCTCAACTCTTTCAATTTTATCTTTACTTTGGCTAAGAGATAACTCATTTTGATTTCGTTAATTGTTAATTAAAAGATGAAATAAGAGATATGGAAAAGTTAGCGTTTGTTATACCCTGGTTTGGTGAATCCATTGGTGGTGCAGAGATTCTCTGTAAGGGATTTGCAAAAAATCTTCATAGCACAGGTTACGATGTAGAGGTTCTTACAACCTGTGGTAAAGATGCATTTTCTTCCTGGGATGTTAACCATTATTCTCCGGGTGTTTATGAAGTTGACGGAATCACAGTAAGGAGATTTCCTCTTGATGGTCGCAATATTCAAGTATATCATAGATTAAATCATAAGTTAATCGATAATGAGCGATTGACGGAAGATGAAGCTCATAAGTATCTTCAAAACACAATCAATAGTCAGCAGTTGTATGATTATATCAGAGAAAATTCAGATAAGTATTTGTTCTTATTCATACCTTATTTATATGGAACAACCTTTTATGGTTCGGAGATTGCTCCTGAGCGTTCATATCATATTCCGTGCTTACATAATGAATCGAATGCCTGTTTACCAGTTTATAAAAATATGCTAAGTAGTTCTCGGGGAATATTTTTTTTGAGTAAAGCAGAGATGAATTTTGCAAAAAAAACATATAACCTAAATGCAAAAATGTGTTTCTTATTAGGTGGAGGTGTTGATGAGATTGATGTAGTTAATCCGAAGGCATTCAGAGACAAATTTGGCATCGATGAGGATTTTGTTTTGTTTGTAGGGAGAAAAGTCGAGGGAAAAGGAGCGGTTTTATTGTCAAAATATTTTTCAAAATTCGCTAAGGAAAATCATCTAAGTCTGAAATTAGTACTTATTGGTAATGGAACAATAAATATTTCCACCGCTAATAGTGATTATGTGATAGATTTGGGTCCTTTGTCCGATGAAGACAAGCACAATGCTATGGGAGCATCCCTTTTTCTTATTCAGCCTTCGTTTTTTGAAAGTTTTTCAATCGTTTTGATGGAAGCCTGGCTATTAAAAAAAGCGGTTCTTGTGAATGAAAGGTGTGATGTGTTAAAAGAACATTGTCTGGAAAGTAATGGTGGACTTTATTTCAATAATTACCAGGATTTTGTTGAGTGTATGAGACTACTTATCGAAAAAGAAAAATTTAGAGAAAAATTGGCTAATAATGGTTACAGCTATGTGAGAAAAAACTTTATATGGAATATTATAATAATGAAACTCGGTGGTTTTTTAAAGCTGAAAAATTAGCAAATATCAAAAAATATTCTTGACAGTTTGCTTCAAAATTATTGTTAATCTTGAATTTGATTTGAGGAAAAAGAACAGTTTAAGATAATTATATTTTTAGAGGATGGAAAAATGGAGAAGTCGGAGACTAAGATCCTTATAGTCGATGATAATGTTGAGATGCTAAATTTTTTCAAAAAGGCACTCGAAAGAGAAGGCTATTCTACGATATTGGCAGAGGATGGTAAAAAGGCGCTGGAAATCCTTGAGATTCATAATGGCGTAGATTTGATTCTAAGCGATGTTAAAATGCCTAATAAATCTGGATTGGATGTTCTTAAAGAAGTGCGAGAAAAATATCCCAATGTGAAAATTATCCTGATAACGGGTTATGCTCAGGTTGAAGAGTATTTGCAGGCGATGGAACAGGGCGCTTATGAATATCTCACTAAACCTATTAGGGTAAATGACCTTGTAAACTGCGTCAATCGCGCTCTTGCTTAATATCAGTTTTTCATTTAATAATTTTTGCTTGTTAATATATCTTTCCTATTAAAAAACCCTTTAATCATTTTTCAAGATTGTTAACTTCCTTTCTGTTTAAGCTTTGACAAAAGTAACGATAGTAATTTATGTTGCTTGTTGATTTTATTGTATAGAAAATTGAAATGAATGGTCATTCGGAAATAAGAAAGAAGTTCATTCCTCGCTTAATTGCACTGGAAGTGACAAGGCGTTGTGTCCTGAATTGTTTGCATTGTCGGGCTGGTTCCGAGAATAAACCTTATGAAAATGAATTTGGAACATCCGAGATAATGGATTTTCTTGGTGATGTGGCTTCTTTTTCAAAACCAATCATTATCCTCACTGGTGGAGAGCCATTGCTTAGAGATGATATCTTCGAGATTGCTCAGTATGGAACAAATCAGGGACTGAAAATGGTTTTGGCTTCTTGCGGAGTTTTAATTACTGAAGAGAATGCGATGAAAATGATAGAGGCTGGGATCAGGCGCATAAGCCTGAGTCTTGATGGGGCAACACGAGAATCACACGATAATTTCAGAGGTCAAAAA
>CAZYWQ010000141.1:0-7026 GCA_964651675.1 uncultured Candidatus Sumerlaeota bacterium
GACTAAGCCTATATTACCAATGTTAGCTGCTTTTCCTTCATTATCTTTAATTTTACTTGCTAAGTCCAGGGATTTTTCACAATAACCTAAAGCCTGTTCCAGTTCTCCTTGATTATAAAAACAATTGCCGATAAAATTTAGAAGGGCAACTTTCTGACTTCCTGTTGCCCCTCCTAATGCTTTTCTGAAATTATCTATCGCCTCTTCCCATTTATATTCATTCATTAACTTCAATCCTTCAGTAAAAGGCTCTCTAATTTCTTTCTCAGCGTAAGGAAGTCCATCAAGATATGGTTTTATTAGACCTCTTCTTTCAATTTCATCTACAATTCTCTTAATATCTTCGTCTGGAAGTACAAGTGGTGGTTTTTTCTTGATTAATTTTCGGAGTAATTCAGGAAGAGGGAAGCCAAAGAGCCAACATAAGAACCAGATTATTCCAACTATCGTACCAATAACTCCGATAATAATTACAAAATCCATCAAAGTTCTCCGAATTTAAACTTCAAAGATTTTTGTTTTGTAATTTAACTTTAAAAACAAGCAATGGTCAATCTATTATAATTAGGACTTTGTTTTGTAAAGCAAAAACATTATAAGACTACATAACTTTACCATCGCTAATATCAGACAAGCTTGTATAATTCCCAATACAGGCACGAGAATAATACCTGTGACAAATGCGCCACACATTGCCCCTAAATGATCAGCACTATCCACAATCCCTGCTGAACTACCTAATTTCATATTACAACTTAACAAAACTTTGCCTGCTAATGGAAATTCGCTTCCAGCTAAAAGTCCAGAGACGAATATCAAAAAGTAAAATGCAATTTCTTCTATAATCCACATTGTATCAACCGAAATATACCGATTCAGAAACGGAATTCCTTTACCTTCCATAATCTGATAGAAAAATAAGCTCAAGAATACTGCAAATAAACATATCAATGACTCTACACAAATCAAAATCCGCAGTAATCGATTCAAGTCTCTATCTAATTTTGACAAGACGACAAAACCACCAGCGACCAATCCAATCATAAACATTGCCACGATTACTCCGATTTTCTGATAAACATAACCGTATATGCTCTGAAAAACATATATCATTACGATGCTGAATGCCATTCCGACGAATCCTGTTGTAAATATCGCAAATATGCTATTAAACCTCATCACACTAATTGCTTCTCTCTTCAAAATCTTAACATACAGAATCCTCAAAATAGAAAATACTCCTAACAAGATAACAAACCACCACAACTTCACATTCAGAAGAGTATTAAAAAACCATGCCATTTTTGATCCGGAAAACCTATTCCATATTGCCAGATTAAATAAATAGGAGATCGGATGTATATCCGAATTAATATTAACATCCTTCAATCCATCCAAATATTCTTTAACGGACTTCACACGATTGGGTGGAAGTAGCATAATGAAATGATATGGCGTGAAATACTCGGTCTTGATATTTCTCGATTCGAATCGGTTTGCCAACTTATCCACATCGCTGATGACTGCATCAGGTGATGATGATGCGATAAAGTTATTTATTCCTTCTGGGGTAACGAGAATATATGGAAAAACTCTTTTCAATGACCAATAAACGCTTCCGACATATCGACTTAATTCTTCACCGAAATAATTCGTTGTCGATGTTACTGAAGTTATAAACACTCCGTCTTTTTTAAGTATTTTTCTTGATTCAGCGAAAAATTCTTTCGTATAATATCTGTTTAGTGAAGCTGTTGAAGGATCCGGCAAATGTACTATGATTAAATCATACTTCCTCTTACTTCGCTTAACGAACAATCTGCCATCTATATAATTGATGAATATTTTTTTCTTTTTATCTATTTTCTGCATCTTTAGAATGGAAGCAGTCTCCGAATCTAAATAATCTCGAATAAACTCAAAAACTTTTGGATCGATTTCAACATAATCCAATCTGTTAATATCATACTGTGTGAAAAATTTAAGTGCGGAATAGTTTCCTTCACCGATAAATAACACATCTTTAGGATTCGGATACATACTCATAAAAAAATGCACAAACTGACCGTCCTCATAATCATTCGGAAAATTAACCATTATTTCGCCATTACTCAGCAGACTGTATTGTCCTTCCTGAACAGCTAATGAGAGATGCTGGTATTTCGTATTTGTTGTTTTTAATAATTTGAATCCTTCACCATAAGCTTTCCATCTTTGCTCGATTGTAAATTTCTCAATCTTATTTCTCATTGGATTTAAAAGTGATAACAAAGAAGCTGCAATTATGATTCCTGTAATGAATAAAATAAACAGTGTATATTTTCTATTTGATTGAACATTGCAAAGTGTTCGCAAATTCAATCCAAACAGATTCAGACTTATCAATAGCAGCATCAAAAAAATTATCGTATAGGTATTAAAGTAAAGAACCAGAAAGAAATTGAAGCCTAATCCACCGATCACAGCTCCTAAAGACTCAAGCACATATATAGACCCAAGCGAAATCCCTTCGTTCTTGAAAATTTTCTGAATCCAGCGACATAAAAGCGGGAAAACCAGTCCAGTAATAATGCTGAAAGGAATCACAATCAGAATAATAGATATGATAAGGTTAAAAAAGGAGATAAATTGAGCAGTTGGGACATTGACAATTGTGCGTAGTATTCTAACGAAATAAATAAGGATGGGAAAAACAATTCCTTGAACCAACAGGAGTAAAGAACTATAAAATTGCAGATGTTTCACCTTGTCCCATAGTTTCGAACCTACTACTGCGCCAATTGTTATCCCTAAAAACCAACTGAAATAAATTAATCCAATCGAAATCTCATTCCCACCTAAAACAACAAGAAACTCTCTGATGAAAAGGACTTGAGCAATAGTCACATATATCCCGAATAATACTACCGTTAAACCCAATATGCCTGACTTTATCATCTTCATAATGGACAATATTGACATAATAGATTTAGAAAATTAAAGAAAATATTTTCTTGTGAAAATATTTTTATTACTAATCAAAAAATAAAAACTTCATTAAAACAAGTTCATGCGTAGAAATTTCTTATAAACTGTCAAACCACACTGCGTCATTCCGAACTTGTTTCGGAATCTTTATTTAGAATATTAAACCGAGTAGATCCTGAAACAAGTTCAGGATGACACACAGAATAAGCACTCTTCTAAAATATTTCAGTGATCTCCATTAACACAGAACAATTTACTTGACAAGCTTACACATTGACAAATTAAATAATTCGGTTTTATTATTAGAGTGCAAAACTTGTTTAAATGATAAACTAAAAGTATTAAAACCGGCGAAGAATAGCCAACATATACAAATAATCATACAATCACAAGAAAGGATATGTTAATGCACAAAAAAAGAATAAAACATCTATCAATTTGCACCTTAATAATTATTATGGCATTATTTAGCACTAACTGTACTTATTTGAAAAATCGAGGAAATGATGCCTGTGACATTTTAGACATTGGTATTACGGTCACAGATAAATGGCAACCAGATTTCGCATTATATGTCGATCTTTTTCATATCTTATCATTGGGAGTTTCTTCAATCGATGGGAAATTTCTTGGTTGGAGCAATCGTCAAATAGGTTGGTTGGACCATACCGATAAAAGCTGGTCATTTTTAGTATGGGGAAGTGAAAAAAAAGGTAGTGGTGAATTTAATCCTCACGATCCTCATCAAGTTCGTGCTGACCAGTCCGATTTAACAGAACGCCCAAAATTCAACACGGGTATCGTAAGAGTAATCGCTGAAGATAATGCTCCTCCTCCTTTTCAATTCTTCGAATGCGATAAAGCTATACACATTGGTTGGATCGGTGTTCAAGCTCCTTGTCGTCCATTGGAAATCGTCGATTTTATTCTCGGTTGGACAACTCTCGACATAATGGGTGATGATAACATAAGTAAAGAGAAATAGGAACTGCATTTGATGACTCAAGGCAATAATAAAACTGATACAATCAACTACAGTATATGTAAGAATTGCGGCAATATTGTTCCGACGATTCATAAGGAACAAAATGGTAAGATGTATCTTGTCAAAGATTGTCCACAGTGTGGAACAAGTGAATTTTTGGTATCAACCAATGCAATCCGATATAAAAAAAAGAGAGAATTGTGCGGATATAAAGGTGAAGCTGAATCCACTTGCAGTCTACGATGTATAAACTGTGACCACGGAAAACCTCCCGCATTAGTTTTTCTTGATGTGACAAATCGATGTAATATGAACTGTCCTATCTGTCTTGCAAATATTCCAGCAATGGGATTCCGCTTTGATCCACCAATGGAATATTTTGAAAAGATATTCAAAAAACTTAGTCAAATTAAACCTCGCCCACGAATTCAGCTATTTGGCGGTGAGCCAACTGTTCGCGAGGATTTAATCGATATAATCAAACTCGCAAAATCTTATGGTCTATCATCAAGAGTTGTCACTAATGGAATCCGCCTTGCAGATGAGGACTACTGCAAGAAATTGTTAGCCACCGGTTCTCAGCTAATGTTTGCCTTTGACGGACGAAACCGAGAAATCTATAATATCATAAGAAAAAATCCGAGGGCTTACGATTTAAAAATTAAAGCACTTCAGAATGTGCAAAAACATAGAAAATCAAAAATCACCATTATGTGCGCTGCAGGTTATGGCGTAAATGATAAATATATAGGTGACCTGATAAACTTCTGTCACGAAGGAAAAGACTATATTGCCGCATTAGACCTCATCCCATTAACTGCCCATTGGGGTCCTGAAGAAATTGAGGCAAGCAGTAGTACTCCCGAAGATGTAGAACAAATGGTTGAAGATGCTATGCCAGGTGTTGAATTCTTTCCTGCGAGTATTTTGTATAAATTTAAGACTCTCAAAGAAAATTTTAATCTTAGATTAACCTTTGGTGGGGCACATCCTAACTGTGAGAGTGTTTCGGCGCTGATATCCGATGGGGAAATGTATAATCCGATATCCAAATATCTGAAATATCCTCAAGTCGATGTTCTATCAGAAGCTATTAAGCTTGATGAAGAAATGGGAATAAAATTACAAAAGAGTTTGATTGCCAAAATATTTGGAAAAATCGGAAAGAGATTTTTATTGGGATTGAAAATACTTAAATTTATTCGAAAGAATATAAACTTTCAGGAAGTCTTTGGTGAAAAATCAAAAATCAAATCGTTTAAGATTATCTGGGGTATAGTGCGTCGTAAGAAGCTAAAGCATTTACTTCGTAAATATACAAAATGTCATAGTATATTAAGACTTATGGTGCTACCATTCGAAGAATTGGAATGTGTCGAAAGTGCGCGTTTGGTTGAATGTCCTGCATCATTCGCTTATGAACATCCTTTAACCCGTGAAATACATCTGATGCCCGTTTGCGCCTGGCCCATTTATAAAAATAATATATTGCGCGAAACTGCGAAAAACTACGGCACTACAGATTCTTCGACAGCGAATGATATATTAAATAAGCAAACTATTCAATCTAAATAAAAATCCGGAAAAGATTTCCCTGATTTATGAGACAGTAACATAAGTGAGGAGTTCTTTAAATGTCTCTCTCCCTTAGCAATATTCGTGAATTGTTTGTTGGTTTGGATAGAGAAGTACCGCTGCTTGATGGTAGTTATAGACAATATGTTAATCTTGATAATGCTGCAACAACTCCGCCTTTCCGAGATGTCGTGAATACTATCAATAAGTTTATTGATTGGTATGCAAGTGTTCATCGAGGCACCGGATACAAATCATTGCTTTCGACAAATGTATATAATCAGTGCAGAGAAATAGTGGCGAAATTTGTTGGTGCCGATCCTTCTTATCACACCGTTATCTTTTGTTCTAATACTACAGATGCAATTAATAGACTTTGCCACTGTTTACATTTAGAAGAAGATGAATTCGTTCTCATTTCAATGATGGAACACCATTCCAATATGTTACCCTGGCGAATCTGTGGAAATGTGGATTATATACAAACGAAATTGCCAGATGGCTCTTTAGATATTGAACATCTAAAAACCAAACTCGGAGAACATAAAAACAAAGTGAAACTTGTGGCGATTACGGGAGCATCCAACATAACAGGTTATTTACCGCCGATAAAAGAGATCGCTCAGATTGTACATCAATCTGGAGCTATGTTACTTGTTGATGCAGCTCAACTCATTGCTCATAGACCCATAAAAATGGGCTGTCCAGATGACTCAGACCATATCGATTTTCTCGCATTTAGTGCGCATAAAATGTATGCACCTTTTGGTAGTGGTGCATTAATAGGACCTACAGAATTTTTCGAGAAAAGAAATCCAGGCTATGTTGGTGGTGGTGCTGTCGAATTAGTCACATTAGACGAAATCGTGTGGACAGATGTTCCGGAAAAAGAAGAAGCCGGAAGCCCAAATCTAATCGGAGTGTTAGCTCTCGCAAAATCCATTCAGATCCTTCAGGATATAGGAATGGAAAATGTTGCGATTCACGAACGAAATCTGACAGCAAAAATTCTTCAACTATTAAATGACATTCCAGAGATTAAAATATTCGGTGAAAATGATCCAACACTCAAACACGACAGAGTCGGCGTTATACCAATATTATTGAATAAGATGGAACATTCATTATTAGCCGCAATACTCGGTTATGAATGGGGTATTGGTGTTCGGCATGGTTGCTTTTGTGCACATCCCTACATCGAAAATTTATTCCAATTAAATGATGAAGACCTAAACCAATATGCGAAGAGAATTCAAGAAGGCGACAGGAGTAACCTACCTGGATTCGTGCGAATTAGTCTTGGTCTTTATAATACGACCGAGGAGATAGAATATCTGATATATGCATTGAAAGAAATAATCAAATTCGGTCACAAAGGCAAGTACACCCTCAATAAATATACAGGTGAATATTTCCCCGAAAACTTCCCCGATAATATGGATTCAAACTTTTTTATTTAAGACCCTTATATTTATTTACTATTAGGATGTACCTAAAGG
>CAZYWQ010000142.1:0-7026 GCA_964651675.1 uncultured Candidatus Sumerlaeota bacterium
ATCCTCGCCGATTCCTCAAGTTCTTTAGGTATCGTTATATAAAATTGTTTAATCAAAAATATTCCAAACGCACCAACACTAAATGGTAATATTACTCCCATAAATGTATCTTTCAAATTCAAATCAACACATATCTTAAACAGTGGAAACATCACTAATTGAAAGGGAATCATCATCGTACTAAGAATCAAAAAAAAGATAACATTTCTCCCTGGAAACTCCATTCTTGCTAATGGATAAGCTGCCAATGAGCATAATATCAAATTAAAAATAATAGTCAATCCTGCCACATAGAAGCTGTTTAACGCATTTCTCCATATTGTATATTTCTGCCAAACATAAACAAAATTATGAAATGTTATTTTTTTCGGAATCAATGACAACGAATAGATGTTACCCCCGGCTTTAAACGAATTAGATAACAGCCATAAAAATGGACCTATCATTATAACTGCAATTAATAATAGTAACAAGTACCTAACTGTTATCTTTATTATGTTACCCATAAAATGTTTGTTCATAATAACTAAATTAAGTTTTATTTTTAGTACCTTTTACCATATACAAAGTGCTTAATATCGAAAAAGTTAATGTTATAAAAAACAAAACTACACCCATTGCTGAAGTATAGCCCATATTATAATCTTCGTTAATCCAGACCTTATAAATTCTCCACACAATCGTCGATGTACTAAAAGCAGGATTCCCTTGAGTCATAACAAATATCTCCTCAAAAACCTTAAGTGCAGCAATCGATGAAATTATCATCACAAGATAAAAGGTCGGTTTCAACAATGGGAATTTTATAAAGAAAACCTGTTGCCATTTTTTTGCACCATCTATGACAGATGCCTCAATTACCTCTTTCGGTATTGTTCTCAAACCAGCCAGGAATATCACCATATAATAGCCTACTCCCTTCCAAATCGTAACAAACATAACTGACGGCAAAGCCAAGTGTATACTTGTTAACCAATACAAAGGTTTTTTGATAATGTGTAACTTGAGTAAGATGTGATTCAAATAACCTATTTCATCACTCAGCATTAATTGTTTCCACACAATACCAACCACAATCATCGATGTAACAACAGGCAGATAGTAACACACTCTAAAAAACTTAATTCCCCTGAGTTTTTGATCGACCAAAATAGCCAGAAGAAATGACAAGAACGCAATTATGGGAACAACTATCAGATAAAGAATAGAATTGCTTAGAGACTTAAGGAAGATACTATCCTGAAACAGTCGTTTATAATTATCCAGACCAATAAATTCAGGAGAAGACAAAAGGCTATATTCCTGAAAACTATAGATAAAAGCCTTAATCATAGGGATAAAAAGAAAAATCCCCATTATAATCAATGTAGGCAGGAGGAACAGATAGGCATTAAGCAAAATTCTTCTTTGTTTCTTATTTATCAGCCAGAATCTGATTCCACATCTCAGCCGCTCCATCAAGTGCCTCCTTTACTGACTTTTCTCCAAGACAAGCTGACTGAACAGCACTGTTTAACAATTCCAATAATCTATCACTATGAGGTAAAATAGGGATAATACTGACTCCTCTTAATAATTGCTCAGCAGAGACCTTTCTCGCCAAACCTTCAGGTGTTTGTTCGACATCAACGAAATACTCATCTTTCAAGGACTCAACTGTCGAAGGCATTATAGTAACAATCTTACAAAACTTAAGTTGATTTTCAGGATTGGTTACAAAAGCAGCAAAATCAATCGCTTCCTTTTTATTTTTTGTTGCCTTCAAAACGCACAAATTCATTATAGCAACACCCACCTTATCCGTTCCCCATATCAATTGAGGACCAATCCCAGTATGCTTATATACATCCGGTGCGTTTTCTTTGACAATCTTTAAAAATTGCGGACCTGTCATAAATATAGCCGATTTACCAGACATATACCATTCTGTCGGTTTTCTATGTTCTTCTGTAACTGTCTCTCTTGGGAAAACTCCCTCTCTAATCCCTTTTGCAAAATATTCTAATGTTTCATATCCCCTTTCATTATTAAAAAGAGCCTTTGTTTTTTCTTCATTAATAATAGGGACACCATTCAAATCAAGATAATTCAGAAATGCTTCTGCCTCAGCAATAGTAATTAATATTCCATATTTCCCTGTTCTTTCCTTAATTTGCTTACAATACTTATATAACTCATCATAATTTTTAGGAGGAACATCAGGAGCGAGACCTGCCTCTGCAAAAATTTTCTTATTATACATCACAACATTACAGGAAAGATACCAGGGAAAACAATATTCCATACCGTCATAAGTACAAGCTTTATTCCATACTTCCGGGATATATTTGCTTCTAACCTCATCAGAAATTTCACTTTTCAAATTCACAAGCACCTTCTTCTCAGCAAACTTTACACCATTTCTATAATCCAAATTCACCACATCTGGAACATCTTTCTTGCCAATTATAGTCGCTAACAGTTTACTCTCATAACCTTTATAATCGATATCAACCCATTTTATCTTAATATCAGGGTTGATAGCTTCATAACTCGAAATAAGTTCATTCATATAATCCGAGTAATGCTCTTTTAATTGAATTGTCCAGAAAGTTATCGTTTTTTTGGAACCTGCCTTTCGATTATCCACTTGCTGAGCATATATGCTAAGAGCAAATACACATAATAAAACCAACAAAATGAACTGACGCCTCAATTTCTGCATAATATTATCTCCTTGAAATATTAACCACTATTTAACACTTCCTTTATAATCACCTAACTTTATATCATCATAAAATCAATAGTATTTTAATTGAAAAATAAGAATCAGATAAATCAGCAGTTATTTGACATCAAAAAAATACTATTTGAAGCCAAATTATTCTTGATTTTCCATATTATACAAGCTATAAGAAAAAGATTTATTCCATTCTTTAAATAGAAAGGTGGTGAATAAAAACCAAACAATATTAGATTTTAATTGTAACTTCTCTTAAACTGAACAGTAGCTTTAAACAACTCAAATCAAAATAGGAGGAAAGATTCTATGAAAACGAGACTTTTTGCATTAGCAATCATTGCAATGTTACTTACTTTAGCGAGTTTTGATTTATTCTGCCAAACGGATGTAGCAGATATTGCAGCAGCAAGAGCTGAAGCTGACGGTACGGATGTTAGAATTACTGGAAAAGTAAAAGTTAGTGGTAAGGGATTTTTGGATTACGACGATTTTTATATTCAAGATAGTTCAGGAACTGATGGTCAAACTGGAATATATGTGTATTATGGAAGTCGTGTAACCTGTGATGATGGTGATACTATCAGTGGACTTATAGGACAAATGAGTACATATAGTAATATGAGAGAACTAAGTGTCCAACCATCCCAAGTCCAAACACCAACTAATCACACCATAAGTGATCCATTACCTGAGATTGTACCTCTCGAATTAACAGGAACCGAATTTTTAACAAATTATGCTAACTACGAAGGTGAAATAGTAGCTATTCATGGAGAATTTGATTCAGGTGATATTGGAGGTACTTTTAGTTCAAGCACAAGCTATAATTTCACAACACTGGATGCACAAGTAATAATTGTTAGAATAACCTATAGTTGTGGACTTATTGATGAAACAATTCCTTCCGGAACCCAAACAGTAATTGGTGCACCAGCAGTATACAGTACTGATTACCAAATCAAACCAAGGTATCTTACAGATTTAGAGGCTTATTCACCAACTCATACAGCAAGCTGGAATTTATACGAATAAATTAATAAAAAATATATAAGTATCTTCAAAAAAGAGGAGTTTTACACTCCTCTTTTTTTTTATCATAATTCTTCTTAATTATTTACTTCTAATAATTAAATTATTTTTTGTCGATAATTAGGATATAAAAAGTTAATTATAAAAATCTTTGTTTTGTATTGACAGCTATTATATAGCTGTTTAAATTGATACAATAAGAAGTAAATAAAGGGTTCTTTTATGCCTAATTGTCCGATTTGTTTCGATTACATACCCGAAGGGGAACAAAGGTGTGAAAGTTGTGGTTATATTATTGAGGAATTTACTAATCCAGAATATAACACACCTAATGTTTATCACAAATCCGAATACGCAAAATATAAAACTGATTTATCAGATACAGATATATATTTTCTCTTTAGTGGTAAACAAAAACCAAAAGAAGATGAAGAAACCAAAAAAGATGAGAAAATCAGTTATATAATGTCTGAAAATAGCTATATAATGTGTAAACAATGCAGAGTGAGTATAGAATTCGCCTTTATCACAAAAACAGTTAAAGAATCATACATCGATGAAACCTGGAAATGCGTTAAATGCGGTCACCTTCTACATGTAAAGAAACAATTAACAGAGAGATAATCTTCTAAAAAACAGTTTATTTATAATTCAATCTCACCCTTATAAACCAATTTTGCTTCACCACCAAGTTTTATATCTTTTGCACCGTCATCTGTTAGCACAAAATCTACTGTCAAAATAACTTTATTTTTAGTATCAACTGTAACAGGAGGTTCTACGAGTCCTAAATGTGTGGCTATTATCGAAGAAGAAGACGCTCCTGTGCCACAAGATAATGTTTCATCTTCCACACCTCGTTCGTATGTCCTTATCTTAATATTTTTTCGATCAATGACTTGTATAAAATTTGCATTCGTTCCATCCGGCTTGAATAAATCATAATATCTTATCTGAGAACCCAATTTGATTACATTTACTTTTTCCACATCATCAAGAATCACAACTGTATGTGGAACTCCAAGATTCAGAAAATGCGCTTTCCCTTTGTATCCATCGATTGCAATAAGCAAATCAAGTTTCAGGTCTTTAGCATCCGTTAAATTTACAATAACTTTGTCCTCTTCAACTGTTGCAGAATAAATACCAGCCATTGTTCGAAACCTCATATTTCTCTGAGCAATATTATTAGAATAGGCAAATTTAGCAATACACCGTGCACCATTCCCACAAGTCTCTGCTTCTTTCCCATCTGCATTAAAATACCTCATACTGAAATCAGCATTCTCAGCCTTCTCAAGTAATAATAATCCGTCTGCTCCAATACCTAACCTTCGCTTACAAAGTTGCTCAATTATTTTTTCTCTCTGTGGTCCTTTAAAAAAAGAATCATCTCTATTGTCGATTATAATAAAATCATTTCCTGCACCTTCATATTTGCAAAACATACATCTCTTTGTCATATTCACATATCCACTTAATGTTATTTAACAAAAAATATATTTACCATAAAATTTTGCGTCAAGCATTTTGTATTAGTTACAAATGTAGCAGTAGGGTTTATCGCACTTAGTTTATAACACTCATAGGATATAAAAAAGTTTGAATTCAAACTTTCTATTTTATTCAGTTGAATTTAGCATTATTATATGCTAATCACTCTCTATCTTTTCAACTTCAACATTAGTAAATAGATTATATTTATGGAACAAAACGAAAAAATATTACTCTGTGCCAAAAAACTAAAAGAATCAAAGAAAGTATTTGTTATTACAGGTGCAGGCATATCAGCAGAGAGTGGAATACCGACATTTAGAGGAAAAGATGGTTATTGGAAAAATAACTCTCCTCAAAAACTTGCATCTCCCGAAGGTTTTGCAGAAAATCCCAAACTTGTTTGGGAATGGTATGATTATCGAAGAACATTAATAAAAGATTGTGAACCAAATCCTGCTCATTATGTTTTGTCGGACATTGAAAAAAAACTCACTCAGTTTATGATTGCAACTCAAAATGTCGATGGCTTGCACCAAAGAGCTGGATCTAACAATGTTGTCGAGATACATGGCTCGATATGGGAGATTAAATGTACGGAAGAAAACAAAATCGAAAAAAACACAGAAGCTCCATTAAAAGAACTTCCGCCAAAGTGCAGTTGTGGAGCATTGATGCGTCCGAATGTCGTCTGGTTTGGCGAAACATTACCTGAGATACAATTAATGAAGATATATAATTTTATCAAATCAGGTGATGTTGATTTTACATTTGTCATAGGAACTTCGGCTCTGTTTTACTATATTATTGACTGGGCACAAATTGCCAAACAATCAGGCTCTTTCTTAGTCGAAATCAATCTTGATAACACCACAATATCAAGCATAGCCGATGTTGTCTTTCTCGACAAGGCAGGATTAATTTTACCCGAAATATATAATCATCTTTAATCGATATTTTTTTATGTATGCCGATTAAACATTAAAAACCTAATATAAGGAGACCCATAAAATGAAAATAAAAAGAATCGGTGTATTGACAAGTGGTGGTGATTCACCAGGTATGAATGCCGCTATCAGAGCTGTCGTAAGAACTTGCATCTATTACGATATTACTCCTATTGGAATAGTACACGGTTATAGTGGACTTATGAAAAATGAACTATACAAAATGAATGCTCGATCAGTCAGTGGAATCATTAATCGAGGTGGAACAATTTTAAGATCAGCAAGATGCGAAGAATTTCATCATAAAGAAGGAAGAGAAAAAGCATATAAAACAATCAAAAAACATAAAATTGATGCATTAACAGTTATCGGTGGTGATGGAACTTATCATGGCGCTTATTATTTAGGAAAAGAATTCGGTGTAAAAGCAATAGGTATACCAGGAACAATTGACAATGACATTGCTGGTTGTGACTATACAATCGGTTATGATACAGCAATGAATACAGCGATGGAAGCGGTCGATAGAATAAGAGATACAGCTGCATCTCATGATAGACTATTTATAATCGAAGTAATGGGAAGGCATTCAGGAGCTATTGCATTAGCCGTAGCCTTATCTGGAGGTGCTGAAGCTGTTTTAATACCAGAAACAAAAAGTGATATAGATAAAGTAGCAACAATTTTAGCAGAAGGAAGAAGAAAGGGAAAGATGAGTAGTATAATCATCGTTGCAGAAGGTGATGAAGTTGGAGGGGCATTTAAATTGGCTCAAATGCTTGAGCATAAAACAAAATATGAAACAAAAGTTACTATTCTTGGTCATTTACAGCG
>CAZYWQ010000143.1:0-1338 GCA_964651675.1 uncultured Candidatus Sumerlaeota bacterium
CTATTAAGATTGGCGACAAAGGCGTCCAGATCACCATCACTATCCACATCTCCCAAAGCCACATTAACACCACTGGAGCTGCCGAGTCGCTGTCCACTATCACTATAGTTCCCTAAGCCATCATTTAGCCATACTTCATCTGCCTGATTATTATAATTAGCCACAAAGGCGTCCAGATCACCGTCGCTATCCACATCACCTAAGGCTATACCATAACTGTCGGAGTTACCGAGACTCTGTCCACTGTCAACGAATGGTGCCTTTAACTGAGCTGATAACTGCTTACTTGTTAGGATAAAGATAAGAAATAAAATAATTTGTAAAGTAAAAATAAAGGAAGATTTAGACTTATTAGATTTTAACGCTGAGAACAAGAATTGAATTTTCCCCATCGTTCATAACCTCCTTTAAAGGAGTAGGAAAAAGCTCATTTGATAGTATTCCTATTCTTGCTAAAAGCAATAAAAAATTTTATAGTTTGTAGAAAAGCTTCTGAGAATTTGGTCTTTAGAAGTTTTACTGATGATGCATCAATATTACTTTTAATACATCATCCAGTCATTCACACCAGTTCCTATACCAACGGTTCTTGATGAGATATTTGCTGCATATTCCAGTATTAATAGTATATCATAATCTCTGTCTTCCGCAGTCGAAGTGGATTCTGTAATATGTGTAATAATAAATTGTGAAATCGCCTGTGATTCAGCATCTGCTGTTAGTTCTACTACAACAAAATATGTTTCTGGTGTGCCGAATATTACCTGACAGTTTGTGTCTGCATCAGCAAAAGTTACTGTCTGAACACCTGCTGTTAAACTTAAGTCTGCAACTGTGGCAACAAGCGTATCTGAAACATCATAAATATCAGATCCATCATCAAGATATATATAAAGGTTTTCAATGATCGAATTTGCTTCGAAATCCGTTAAGGCATCGCCAGGACTTTCTTCAAAAAGCAATTCCAAGGTTGTCAATTCCTCATCCGTATCACCGGTACGACCTTTGTGAGTCATTGTAATCTTCAGAATATCATCCGACTGTGAATCCACAAGTAAAGCAGGTGCAGTATCAATTGTTGCCAGAGCAAATTGACCACCTCGGTTTTTCCACCAGACAATATCATCATCAGGCGTACTTGGTCCTTCCCAATGATGCGCACCAATAACATCCAGCATACCATCACGGTCTATATCAGTAGCGTACACTGACATTCCTCCAGAAGATGATCCCTCGAAAGAATGTCTTACCCAACTTGTCCCAGCACTATCTATATTTTCATACCATTTTACTCCAGTATTAGTAACGCCAGCAGCTCCGAGAAGATCTATATCTCCA
>CAZYWQ010000143.1:1348-7023 GCA_964651675.1 uncultured Candidatus Sumerlaeota bacterium
TTTCAACAACAAGACGGCTTACGCGATGGAGCGTTGTCTCGTGGGCTAGGTTATGTGTATAAGAGACAGATCTGGCACCGTCGAAAGATGTATCTACATAATGCAATGTCCAACTTGTACCAATACCATTATTGTTCTCACACCATACAACACCTATTACATCCGTTGGTGAGTTTAAAAATCCAGCAATATCTAAATCACCATCTTTATCAATATCTGCTGCACATACTGCTTTAGCATATATTGCATCTGAATGTACCAGGCGTTCTGTCCAGGAATTACCATCTCCACCAATGTCATCACCTGGAGTTCCGTCATTCTCCCACCAGGTTACCCCAGTCTTACTATCGCCACCAATAATATCTATATAACCGTCGCTGTTTAAGTCTGCTGCCGTAACGCTTGATGGAATGAAAACATCATCAACGGTGTGCTCAGTCCAGGAATTACCGTCTCCACCAATATCGTCACCTGGAGTTCCGTCATTCTCCCACCAGGTTATTTTATGTGTACCAGAACCTGCACCAATAACATCTACATACCCGTCTCTATCAATATCTGCTGCATATACACAAATTGCACCATCGTAACTCGAAGCTACATTATGTTCTGTCCAAGATGTTCCCAATCCGTTAGCATTTTCCCACCAATTAATTATGTCGGTATTAATTGATGCTGCGAGAATATCCTGATCGCCATCCCTGTCTATATCAGCAGTATATACAGAATAGCCTGTAAAACTACCGTCTACAGTATTTTCATTCCAGGATGTTCCATCACCATTTACATTTTCCCACCAGGCTACAGTAGCAGCAAAGAAAGCTGTCCCAACCACATCAACATCACCATCGTTGTCTATATCTGAGCCGTATACAGAGCGAACATAGTCATAGTCACCATCCACAGTATTTTTAATAGGATAAATTGCACTGTGGTGGATTGTTTTATTCTCATACCAGACCAATTTACTATCAATACTTGAAGTAGACAGAACATCAATATCTCCATCACTGTCTAAATCACATGCACAGATATCCCTGGGGAAATCACCTGAGGTGGAAATAACCTGCTGTGCGCCAAATGTACCGGCTCCATCTGTATTTTCGTACCAGGCGACTTTATCATCGTGTGCCGAAACAGATAGTACATCCAAATCCCCATCTCCATCTACATCGCTGGCATAGGCAAAATAAGGAGTGTCTGCCAATGTGGTTATAGTTTGCTGAGTGCCGAAAGTTCCAAGACCATTCGTATTTTCATACCACGCTACTGTGGCATCATAATAGGAAGTTGTTACGATATCCATATCGCCATCTCTGTCTATGTCACAGGGATAAACACTCATTGGGTGATTCTGAGAAGTGGAAATAATCTGTTGTGCGCCAAAAGTACCTGCTCCGTCCGTATTTTCGTACCAGGCAATTTTATCATCAGCCCACGATGCGGATAATACATCCAGATCACCATCTCTGTCTATATCACTTGTATAAACACATCTTGCATAATTGGTTGCAGTGGAGATAATCTGCTGTGCACCGAAAGTTCCTGCTCCATCCGTATTCTCATACCAGGCTACTTTACTGTCACCCTCAGAAGCAGACAAGACATCCAGATCACCATCACCATCTAAATCACTGGCATAAATGTAATAAGCATTAGCAGTCTCTGTGGAGATGACTTGTTCTGCACCGAAAGAACCTGCTCCATCCGTATTTTCATACCAGGCTATATAACCCAGATAATGTGAAGCGACTAAAACATCCATATCACCATCTCCGTCTAAATCACTGGCATAGACCGAGATCGCATCCGCAACCGAGGTAGAAATAACTTTCTCTGTGCTAAAGGTACCTGCTCCGTCTGTATTCTCATACCAGGCTATTTTATTATCACCTTCAGAAGCACATAAAACATCCAGATCACCATCCCCGTCTATATCGCTGGCATAGACTGCTCGCCCATAAAGGCTCGTTGTTGATATAAGCTGCTCTGTGCTGAAAGGTACATCACGACCTGATGCATAAAACGATAATAATGAAAAACCAATTAGAATAATAAATAAAATTCTTTGGGAAAATTGACGCTTTAATTGTCCATTTAAAACAAACTGCATAGTTAGTATTCTCCTTCGTATTTTTACATATTACAAAGATCCGATTGATTGTAAAACTCAGATGTCTCACAATGATTATAAAGGAAGTTTAAAACTAAAACCACCCCGAAATTGATATAGAACCGTTTCTTTTATTTGTTGTTATTAGTAGATGTAGGGAATCATAGTCAATGAAAAAAGATAAAAGGTTTGAATTAAACAGTATGTTTTTAAAGGTTCAAATTTTTTGAGAGGGAGTTGTCGTTTATAAATAAAAAAAAGAGGATTACTTCATTTTACGAATGCGCACTTCAGTATCTTTTTGATCTTTGAGTAATTCAACGATTCGGGATGTATCGGTTTTTCCATAATGATAAGGGTACAATACCTTCGGCTTGAATGCCTTGACCGCATCAGCAACCATTTCTGGCGTCATTGTATACGGCAGATTCATCGGTAAAAAGGCATAATCGATATTTTTTAGGGCTTTCATCTCAGGAGTATTCTCGGTATCTCCAGCAATATAAATCCGTGTGTCACCAAAGCTCATTATATAACCGTTTCCTTCACCTTTCGGATGATAGGCTTCACCATTATCTCGCTTGTGAACTATATTATAGGCTGGAATAGCCGTTACAGGAATCCCTTCAATTGTTTTTGTATCACCGTTTTTCATAATAATGCCACCTTCGAAATCCTTGGCGCAGAGTTCGGTGAGTACAACCACAGTTTTTTCTGTGCGGATATGCTGTAATGCAACAGGATCAAGATGATCGCGATGTTGATGAGTCAGGAAAATTATATCGGCTTTGGGAAGTTTTGAATAATCGGCTAATTTACTATAAGGATCGATGTGAATAATTTTTCCACCAAATTTAAACATAAGACTTCCGTGTCCGATGAAAGTTATTTCCAAATCACCCGCGGATGTTTTGATTATGTCCTTTTCGAAAGGTTCCTGAGCCATAGAAGAAAATGTGCAACACACGGTAAATAATATGATTGGAAATGTAACTTTTATCATAAATATTTCTCCTTTTTATATCAGGTTGTTTGAACAACTATTGATTTGATTAAATCTAAATATTTCTCCATCCTGAAATTTTGTCAAGTGAAGTTGGAAGCAATATGAGATTTTAAGGATAGAGAGAAGATGATATTGTAAGAATAATATTCTTCACTAAATGTCCAAAACAAATTATTAAATATATAAAAAAGGTTGAAATAAAGAATTAATAATGCTAAAAATCTTATAAAAATAAAAGTTAACAAATATGAAACCAGAATATAAATTAACTCCCAAAATGATTATAGAAGCAGCTTGTAAAGGGGCTTATGAAACGCTTAAAACAACACCCGGAATATCATTCCTTTTAGCTTTCATTGAATCGCTCTATGATCAAGCTAAAAATATGGAAGCGGAGCAGCGTCTTGCCGTTTTTAAATCATTGATCGAAGCTGATATTCTCGAAATAAAATCTTGGCTAAAAGTTTTCGGTATTGAGAGGGAAGAGGATAGGAAACAGATTGGGGAATTTTCTAAAGCGATTTATATACTCCTGAAAGAATTTCAAAGCACATTAGAAGATCATAAAGGGGAAATCGCCTCTCTTAAAGAGATCGTAGATAAAATTAATGAAAAAATATCCACTATTGATTCTTTATCTAATGCAACAAAAGATATATTGAAAGATATTCATAATTATTTTTATTGGAGTCCACCGCTTGATCCACTTCCCAAGGAAGCTTGTACACAGGATATTAAAAATTTAATCCGTCTTCTTTATTTCGAATCTCAATGGATACCGTTAATAGGAAGAGAAAATGAACTAAAGAAACTCGAACAGTTTAAAAATGATAAGAGACAATTTTGTTGGTGGGCTATATATGGACCTGGCGGTACAGGAAAATCAAGGTTAGCTTTAGACTGGCTTATTAAGCTTAATGAAGAAAGCTGGATTGTTGGGTTTCTGAGTGAAACAGGACAAGGTTCTTGGCTTGCACAAGGGTACTATAAGAAATGGAAACCCTTGAAGAATACTGCAATAGTGCTTGATTATGGTTCCAAATTCTCGCAATACCTTACAGATTTTATTTCTTATTATGTATCTCAAGAAAATGTATCTTATCCCAAAATAAGAATACTAATTCTTGATAGAGGTTCGGAAGATTCCCAACAAGTATGGTTCTATGAAAGATTGCCAGTCTTAATGGAAAAAAAATCTAATTTAATAACTGATTCTTGCTTCGAAAGTTCCTATGATGAAAAAGGATTAAGAAAGAATCCTCAATTTCTAAACCTAAAACCTTTAAGCGATAGGAATTGGCAAGAAGAGTTCATTAAATGTGTACTTGAGAAAATTAACTCTAATAAAGTCATTAAATTTAATAATGAGTTATTCAAAAAGATAGATTATATAACAATAAAGGGTAGACCCCTATATTTGTTTTTAATTGCGTTCGCTATTGATGAATATGGTTCAGATTATATTCAAAAATGTGATACGACAGATCTTTTGGATTATATACTTCTTAGAGAAAAACGCAAGTGGGCGACCCTTGTTAATAATGATGACACTTTAGTAAATTGGTTAGAAAAAACTGTCGGATTTATAACTTTGTGTAATGGTATACCTGCTAATTATGCTAATGATTGGTTATCGAGTTTACCAAATATTGAATCAATAGATGAAAGTAGGTTGAAAAATCTTCATGATATACTTCCTCCTAAAAAATTAGCTGTGAGTGAAGATAGCAGCATTGCTTGGTTTATTCCACCTATGTTACCAGACCTTCTCGGAGAGAGATTTTTAGTACTTGGAGGATTTTCAACTCTATCAAAAGATGGATTTTGCAGTAAAACATTTTCTATAAATGATTATATACCTTATGCACTTCAATACAAACCAGCGGGTTTTGGGAATACACTTGTTCGTATTATTGGCAATTATAGTACTTCAATTTTAGCAGATAATTTTAAAGTAATAAAGAATTGTTTAAATGATAAATGGGATTCACGACAAGCTCAATCGTTTTTTCCTTATTGTTTGGGTATAATACAGTTACTAGTATTAAAAGGTGACAATGAAATATGTATATCATTCTATACATTTCTATATGAAAAATCAAAAGACAATTTAGGTCACATAGTTGAGTTGAGCAGTCTACTATTCAATATTATTACAATCTTATTTACAGTTAAAAAATTTGACCAAACTGACTGTTGGGTAGACAAATTTGATAATTTATTAAAAATTTATCCAGATAATGTTAATATTCGTTTTAAAGAAGCCAAGGCTACGGTCAATGCTATAAGCTATTATGGAGCTGGGATGAGGTTTGAAGATCTAGAGTGTTGGAGTAAACGATTCGATGATTTAGTAGAGAGATTTAAGGATAACCCGGAGATTCGTTTTGCAGAAGCCACGGCTATAGTTAATGCTATAAAGTATTATGGGACTGACAAGAGATTTGAGGAATTAGAGCGTTGGGGAAAGCGTTTTGATGATTTAATAAAGAGATTTAAAGATAATCCGCAGATCCGCTCTGAAGAAGCCAAGGCAATAGCCAATTCTATAAGTTG
>CAZYWQ010000144.1:0-7010 GCA_964651675.1 uncultured Candidatus Sumerlaeota bacterium
GCAATAAGGAGTTATCGATTACATCAAAAGGGAATTTAAATGTTACTTTTTTCTTATTCTCATATTTATTCAATGCAACAACAATCATCTCATCAAAGCCTGATCTTAGATAAATATAACAATCTTCCGAAACAAACAATGTAACAAAATCTTTTTGTGAAAGAACAGGATGATTTTTCCTTAATTCACTTAAGAAAGATACATAATCATAAACATCTTTTTCGAACATCGATACATCATCGCCAAATCTCATCGGTCTTCTATTATCGGGATCTCCAGCACCTGTCAGACCAATCTCATCACCGTAAAAAATCATTGGAATCCCAGGAATAGTATATAAAAATGCAAACGCTGATTTTAATTTTACATAACTCTCAAGATTATCAACCGTAATGTGATGACTCCAACCATATTCTTTCTCATCATCGACATTTGCTGGGTCCAAATCACCATCAGCATACGCCATAAATCTTGTAACATCCTGATTACTGAGAAAATTACACATCAAAGAATCAAAATTATAGAGCCTTAAAGATTCTTGTAGTGATTTATCCAAATCCACGAAATCGAGTGACTCTAATGCAAAAGCTCTTCTCAAGTCCCAATATAAAGGAAAATCAAATTGTCCATCTATCTCACTATAATTTACATATTCCTTTATCAATTCTCTTGAACTGATAGTCTCACCGACCTGATAAATTTTCTTCTTTTCAACCAGTTCAATTTCTTGCCTGATTTTTTTTGTTAATACTTTCCAAAAACTATGCGGAATATGTTTTGTTGCATCATGTCTGAAACCATCCGCATCCGTTTCTTTCAGCCACCAGATTGCATCATCCGTCACTGTTTCCAATGCTTCCTGACTATGAACATAATCAAAGGAAGGTAAAAATATATCAAACCAGGTGGTTAATGGATGCTCACCAAACAACCTGATATTCTTTCTTCCATCAGGTAAATCTACAACACCATACCAATCTCGATGTGCTTTAAAATAAGGATGGTCGATATGTGTATGGTTCGAAACAAAATCAAATATAATCCTGATATTATGATTGTGAGCCGTTCTCACAAGTCTCTGTAAATCTTTTATCGTGCCGAATCTCGGTTCAGTTTCTCTTGGTTCCATAACCCAATAACCATGATAACCTGAAAATTTTCTATGCGGTGGTAAATAATCTTTATAGGCAATATCCGGTTGTTTGTTAATAGGCGAAATCCAAATTGCACTTACTCCTAAATTATCAAAGTAACCTTCATTAATCTTATCTATAATCCCCTGAAAATCACCACCATTGAAATTTACCCTGTCAGCAAGCTCTTCATCTTCTATAGGCATATCATTTTCTTTGTTCCCATTATTAAACCTGTCAGTGAATGCAAAATAAATTACGGCTTCTTCCCAATTGAATAAATTTTCCTCGTTATTTTTTATTACAAATGCTAATTCATCTGCCAAATTACTATCTTTGTCTTTAGCATTGATTCTAATCACACCAGATATTTTATCAAATTTAGGAATCCCTAAATCGATTATATTGTCATCGATTTTATATTGAGATGCACTCAGGAGTTGATTATTTATCATTACTTTTACAGAACCTGAAATCATATCTGAAAAAGAAGGAATAAATTGAAAAAAGAGATGCGTGATACCTTCATCATCTTTTTGTTTAAAATATCGAATAATCTTTGGATTTTGAATTTTTCTTTTGGAACCTACAACTACAACCGAATTGAATCCCTGGAATCCATCGGACACCTTATTTTCATTATTAGGATCGAAAATCCAATTGCCATCGACGACATATTTATATTGGTATTCACCATCATCAAGTGGCAAGGAAATATTATATATTCCATCTCCATCATCATCGTTCATCCTATCTTTATGACTATTCCAACCGTTAAATGAGCCAGCTAAAAAAACTTCTTTTATCGACTGCGATGGTTTATATTCAAATGTAACCAAAGATATTTGTTTTATTCTGATAAGTATCGTTCCAATCAATTTGAATCCAGTCTTGGAATGAATGGCATAGTTGAGAGATTCTAATTCGTTGATGTTATTATTCGTACTTAGTTCTAATGTTTTTTTATCTTCTGATACAACAACATCTATATTATCATTTGGAAGGATTTGAATATCATCTATATCAAAAAGGAAATAATTAGTGAGATCAATTTTTGTCCCCTTTCCAATCGAAAGGTACTGTGTTGGAATTGTCGAGATGAGATCACTATACTTTTTGGGATATTGTATAAATAATTCTCTTTGACTGTTAACACAGGTTTGGGAAATGATTAAAACCACAATAACAACGATTAGTTTTAATGACTTTTTAAAGATATTTTTCATATTTCCTTTTGACATAACTTAATGCCTTCTTTTTTGTTTTTATTTTATTCTCCAGTTGTAAATCACTAACCTGTTCCAAAATTTTTTTAAATAAAGGACCGGGCTTGAAACCCACATCTATTAAGTCATTGCCGTTTATTAGAGGTTTTGGTTTTATTTCTTCTTCAGAATATTCTTTTTGTTTCTTTTTAAGAAAATAGTAATTATCCAGATCGCCATGACTTGCAAGGCAGTCTATGCGATGAAGCTCAAGTTCTGCTTCATAGGTATCTCTACTCAATAGTCTTTTTATTTTGCTCTCTCGCATATTCTGAACAAACATAAAAGTCATATGATTATCGATACAATCAACAATTTTTCGCTTAATATCCCTTGGGAATTTTAATCTATCACAAATTTTTCCACTCATTTCTTTCCCGACTTTATCGTGTCGATTAAAACGAATCCTGTCAGTCACCTGAAATGTTTTCGGTTTACCGACATCGTGTAGTAAAGTTGCAAATGCTAAAACCACATCAGGATTATTCAATAAATCAAGTGCAACTTTAGTGTGCTCGAAAACATCTCCTTCCGGATGAAACTTTTCAGGCTGATTAACACCCACCATCGCTTCAACCTCAGGTAATACCTCTTTCAATAACCCACACTTCTGAAGCAACTCCAATCCCTTTCCTGCATTTTTTGCAGTAAAAATTTTTATTAGTTCATCTCGAATTCTTTCGGTACTTATTTTATTGATTAAATGCACATATCTTTTTACCGAATCGTAAGTATTTTTTTCGATTTCATATTCAAGAAGACTGGCAAATCTTATACATCGAATTAACCTCAAGGCATCTTCTTTGAAACGCTTATTAGGTTCTCCGATAGCCCTTATTATCTTCTTTTTTAAATCTTTCTTTCCACCAACATAATCGATTGTTTTATTTTTTATCGGGTCATAAAACATTCCATTAATCGTGAAATCTCTTCTTTTAGCATCCTCTGAAGGTGATGAATAATGAACCTTGATAGGTCGTCTTCCATCAATATAGACATCATCACTGCGAAATGTTGCTACTTCCGTTCGTATCTTATTCTTCAAAACAATAATTACACCGAATTTTGCTCCGACAGGAATCGTATGTCTGAATATCTTCCGAATCTTTTCTGGAGTAGCATTCGTAACAACATCATAGTCACAAGGTTCTTCATTCAACAACATTTCCCTAACACAACCACCAGCATAATAGGCGATGTATCCCCTTTTCTGAAGACTCTCGACTATTTCTCTTGCAATTTTTTCTTTTCTACTTTTCATACACTAATTCTATATTTTAGATAATATCTTTTTAAGTTCTGTCATTAATAAATCGATCTGTTTTCTCGTTCCAATGGTTATTCTTAATCCATCATTCATCATTGCTGCATTAAAATATCTAACAAGAATTTTCTTTCGCTTCAGCTCCTCATAAACTTTCTTTGGATTTTGCACCTTTGCGAAAATAAAATTTGCCTTTGACTCCGGAACATCCACGCCCATTTTCATAAGCTTATTTGTCAAATATTCTCTATTCGCTTTTATCTTTTTGATATTCTGCTTTACAGATTTATAATCTTCATAAATTGCATTAGCCGCAATCTGACTGAGAACATTGACATTATATGAATCCTTCACTTTGTTTAATATTGTGATGATTTTCTCATTTCCAAAGGCTATTCCAATCCTCATTCCAGCCAATGAAAATGATTTCGAAAAGCTCCTTGTTACGATTAAATTATTATATTTTTTAATCAGTTGCAAACCATTATCTTCGCTGAAATCGACATAAGCCTCATCAAGTACAACCAATCCTGATGCACCTTTAACGATTCTTTCTATTTGTTTTAACGGATAAAATGTCCCAATAGGTGGATTAGGATTTGCGATGAAAAATATCTTTTCTTTAACACGAAAAACATCCTTTGGCAGATTATAATCTTTTCTCAAACGATACACTTTTACTTTTGTACCAAATGTTTCTGCCAAAGTTTTATACAAAACATAAGATGGATATAAAAAACTTACAGAATCGCCTTTATTAGCGAAGGCTTCTATAATCATCTTTAATATTTCGTCTGAGCCATTCCCAATAATTATTTGCTCTGGTTTGACCTTATAATACCTTGCCAATGTCTTCTTCAGTTTGAAACATTGAGGATCCGGATAAATTTTAAGTTTAGTATCCAATGCCTCTTTCAGAGCCTTTATCACCTTTGTTGGAGGTGGATACGGATTTTCATTTGTATTTAGTTTGGTAAATCCTTTTTCTTGCGGTTGTTCGCCAGGAACATAAGGCTTTGTTTTTTCTAAACCTCTTCTTGGCTTAATCATTATTCAATCTCACCTTGATAGCATTCGAATGAGCGAAAAAACCTTCATTCTCTGCAATATTAATAATATATTTTCCATTTTTCATTAATGCCATTTTTGTATAGAAAATAAGATTATTCTTCTTGATAAAATCATCTATTGACAGTGGTGAAAAAAAGCGCGCTGAACCATTCGTTGGCAAAATATGATTCGTTCCACAAATATAATCGCCAACAGGTTCTGATGAATATTCACCAACAAATATCGCTCCAGCATTTTTTAGCTTTGGAACATAATTATTTGCATTTCGACAGATTATTTCGAGATGCTCAGGAGCCTTTATATTAGCTAATTCTACAGCTTCATCTATTGAATTTGAAATTATAATTAGTCCGTTTTTTTTCAATGACAATTTTATAATTTCTTTTCTCTGAGCTTTTTTTATTTGCTTATTAATTTCTCTTTTTACTTCATTAGCGAATTTCTCATCGTTCGCAATCAATATGGAACCTGCATCAGAATCATGTTCAGCCTGTGAAAGCAAATCAGCAGCAACATATTTCGGATTTGCAAACTTATCAGCAATCACCAAAATCTCGGATGGTCCAGCTATCGAATCTATATCTATCAATCCAAACAAAATTTTCTTTGCCATCTGGACATATTTGTTCCCGGGTCCAACAACTTTATCGACTTTTTTTATTGTTCTTGTCCCGAAGGTCATGGCTGCAACAGCCTGTGCTCCACCTATGGGATAAATTTCATTCACTCCGAGAAAATAAGCTACGGCAAGTGTCGTCGGATTTATATTCACTCCATCCGATGGTGGTGAAACCATCACGATTTCTTTAACTCCAGCAATCTGCGCTGGTATGACATTCATCAACACAGATGATGGATAAGCAGCTAAACCACCAGGTACATATACACCAACTCTCTCAAGTGGTAAAATTCTTTCTACTAATCTCACTCCGTCATCCATTTTCACTAATGTGTTTTTCTTAATCTGTGCTTGATGAAATTTCCTGATGTTTTTTGCTGATACTTTTAGATAAGCTTTTATTTCATTACTCAATTTATCATAAGCTTTCTTGCATACAGACTTTGGAACACATTTTAACTTGTAATTTTTACCAGCCTTGTCGTATCGTCTTGCATACTTCAGTAATGCTTCATCACCCTTTTTTCTTATGTCACTAATAATTTTAATTACCGTATCCTGAACACTATCTACATCAATTTGCCTTTTGCTCAGGATACTGATAATTTTCTTTTTGTCCTTTTTTGTATATAATATTCTCATTTGACCTTACCTGATTTATTTCTATTAAAAATCACTAAAAATTAACCGATTTATAATAGCTTTAGTCAAATCTTATTCAACTAAAAAATATGCTTAGGACAGAACGATGTTCTGTTCCTACAGAAAGATTGTTTTAATTATATAATTTCACATTTCATTTTTTAAACGAGAAAAAAGATTAGTGGCATTAATGTCATCAGGATAGATGTCAAGGCAGGTTTTTATAACTTCAAGAGCTTTATCTTTCTCATTTCTTTTTTCATACAGAATTGCGAGATTATAATAGGCTAAAGGTTGCACTCTTGAATCTATTGCAATAGCTTTCTCAAAGCATGTTTCAGCCTCTTCATATTTATTTATCATTAAATATACTTGCCCAAGATTGAAATACATACGCGCATTTTCTTGCCCCATCTTAACTGCCTCAACATAGTAAAAGACAGCTCTCTCGTAATCTTTTTGAACATAATACAAGTTACCAATATTGCCATAAGCTGATGCAGTCGGTTCTGAAGAAATCGATTGTTTATACTCCGAGATCGCATCCGAATAATCTTCTTCTTTTTGATAAATCAATCCGAGCATATTATGGAATTGTGCTTTAGCTATATTTCTCCCCGGAAATCTTCTCGAATTATTAAGTACTAAAAATAAAATAATAAATATTATGATATAAACTATTCCCACTTTCCATTGTTTTTCTTTTAAAGTTTTAAAAGTTGTTATGATGCAACTTGCTGAAAATAAGCATAGAACAGGCGTTATAGGAATTCGATACCTTGATGTTATAAAAAATGGTAGTAGCGAAAATATGTATACGATAACAATTAAAAAAAGTAATATTGTATTTCTATTGGGTCGAAAAAATATTGCAATCAGGCTCACGATTGCTGTCGCACCTAATATTGCAAAACTAGTTAATGGCACTTTAAGCATAGGAACAAGGGTACTCATCTCGTTTATGTTATAAATTTGTGGGATTTCTACCCTTGCCCAAAAGTAATAAAATTTAATTG
>CAZYWQ010000145.1:0-7004 GCA_964651675.1 uncultured Candidatus Sumerlaeota bacterium
CTCTATTTTTAAATCAGTTTGTTTCGTGCATATTACTCTTTCCCATTAGCTCTATTTTTGTCTTGTTAAAAATTTTTAACTTTTAATTCAGGTGACTAAAACAGTTGCCGATAAAGTTTATAAAGCGTTGATTAATATGAGGAAAATAAGTTGTCCTTGACAAATTTTAAATTTTTGTTTAAATATATTTTTCGCACTAAATAAAAAGATTGGATTCAATTATGGCACGGGGAAAAAAGAAAAAAAGTAAAAAGAAAAATGAAGATACCCAACCAATCTCTGAGAAGGATCAAAAGATTATAGATGAAAAAGCACCTTCAGAGAGCCAGGATCTCGAGAAAAAGGGTGATGACACACAAGAACTTGGTAAAGAAAAAGCACAGAAACCCGAGCATGACACTCAAGAAATATTAAAACAAACCGAAGATAAAAAAGAGGTTAATAAATCAGCAATGGGAGAGACAATAATGACAAATGATGAAATAATTGAAAGAATCCAAGGCAAAATAAACGAACAGAACGAGGTTATCAAGGAACAACAGAAGCAAATCCATGAGCAGGAACAGAAAATTAATGAGCAAGAGCAGATGGTTCAGAATCTGGAAAGTGAGATCGAAAGACTCAAGAGTTCCTCACAAGAGAGAGAGGAATTGATTAATCGACTCAGCTCTATTATTGAATAGGAAACTACTATATCGAGTAATTCCGTTGAATTCGTAAAAGAGACGATACTTCCTACAGGGTGAATGCATCTTTTATGTTTAAAAATTATTTATCTAAAAAGAGTAATATTATTCAAGGGAGATATAAGGTAATAAATTTTCTTTAGACAACTGGGGATTCCTTCCGCATAAACATTTAAAGAGGCTCCATATCAATCTCCTTTTTAATGCAAAAATATTTGATAATTTATTTAATATTAGTTAGATATTCAATAGATCTTTTCATATATTTGAAGTTTAGTTTGATATAATCCAAAATACTGAATCGGTGATGAGGTATCGAAGCCGGGGATTTTCAAACAAGACAAGAAAATTTATTAAAGTATAAATTATTATCATATGTTCAAAAAGCACTTCTCACATTTTTTTCTTTTCGCATCATTTGTATTTAGCATTTATGGGTTAACGAATATAAAGAAAGTCAATGATTCACAATCCACTGATGTAATTATCTCTTCTCGTGCAGAGAAGATTTGTCAACTTGTTGGGGACTTTGACTATCAAAAACAAAAACCAACGCAAAACCTCACAAATACTCACTATAAGTTGGAAAGCACAGACCTTGGAGTTCCTTTTATACACAAGGATAGAACTTATATTCTTTTTGGTGATACAAATGGACCTAAAAAAGGCGATGCTATCGCCTGTACAACGGATAAAAATCCTGAAGATGGTCTCGATCTTATTTTTCTTCACGACAAAGATGGTGTTTATGCGCCAATTAATATTCCGGGGATAAGTCAAAGGGATTTTGAAGTTCCTGTCGAGGGTGTTGGTGTAAATGAGAAAATGTATATTTATCACACAACTGATCATACAGATAAAATTTCTATGGGGCGCTCTGTCGTTGCAGTATCTAATAATGATGATGAGCCTGACTTTACTTACTTATATGATTTCTCAAAAAAATATTTTATTAATGTCTCGATTGTGAAGATTAATCTCAAGAAGTTTAAAAATTGTCCTGGAAATAAAGGGGAAGGGCTTGTTATCTTCGGTTCAGGAATTTATAGACAGAGCGATGTATATTTAGCATTTCAGCCAGCAGATAAAATTGAATCAAAGGAGTCAATTTTATATTTCGCTGGGATTGATACCTCTAAGAAACCTATCTGGAGCAGGAATGAAAATGATAGCAAACCACTTTTCCATCATCCCTGTGTTGGTGAACTCTCCGTTTCATATAATAAATTTATTAAAAAATGCATTATGCTTTATAATGGAAATAAGCCAAGTGGGATAATTCTCAGAACAGCGGATAATCCGTGGGGAAGATGGTCAGAACCAAAAGTCGTGTTCGATCCGTGGAAAGATAAAGGCTATGGACATTTTATGCACATAAGTTGGGAATCGAATGAAGTAGATAAAGTCACTGACCCGACGAGAGAAAATGTCTGGGGGAGTGTTTACGGACCCTATCAATTTGAAGACTTCGCCACAGGCACTAAAAAAGCTACCACCATCTACTTCACACTCTCCACCTGGAATCCCTACACAGTTGTTCTGATGAAAGCCACTTTAAAGCTAAAGTAGATACAGATGACCACGGATAATAATGCTCAACACAAAGACACAGAATGCATAATATTTTTGATTTTTCTCTTTACAAATTATATCTTGTGGTCTATAAGTGCTTACAAATTAATAAATTATTAAAGTAATGGCTGAAATATAGAAAGTGGGAGAATAATATAAAATGGAAAATGTAAAGAAGATAAAAGTTAAAGTGGCTTTTGGTATTGTGTTGTTGCTATTATTTAGTCTGATTACATTGGGTTATGATATTTCCTGGTGGACAATTGATGGTGGTGGTGATAGTAGTAGTGGTGGCACTTATACATTGAGTGGCACGATTGGTCAGCCTGACACAGGTCGAATGACAGGCGGTACTTATACTCTCACTGGTGGATTCTGGAGTGTGGATGCTCAGACAACTTTTGCTGAACTATGGTATCTCTTTTAGGAATCTAAATTTGTAGCGGTCGCATTTATGCGACGATTTTGTAAAAATAAATTCAATCACGGAAACACGGAATTACAGAAACACGGAAAGAACTTACTTATTACTTTTGATAATCTTACCGATTTGTTCTTTGTTTTTAAATTCTTTTTCCGTGCTTCCCTTTTTCAGTGTTTCTGTGATTTCTTAACTGCGATGAATCGCACCGCTACATTATATTTATTGGGGAAATTATTGTAATTATGTACCGAAAAGTAAGGCTTCTTTTGTTTAGAGTAATACCAGCCTAAAAGCATCTTTTTGAATGCTATTTATCTCACCAATTTTTTCAATATTCAATTTTATTTATTACTATTGTATTGGTGGATATTTAGAAAGTGGTTTTTATGTATTTAATATGGAGCTATATATTTTATTGTGGGGATAGATATGAGTAACAAATACTTTCAATCTATTTGGACATTGATTGTTCGGATTTTTATTGGGAAAGGGAGAAGTCTGAATGTCAAGAGTAATGTGAGAAGAGGTATGCTTGCATCAAACATAGAAGGGGCATTCAGTACAGTTTTCTTCAATCTTGTTTCAGGTGCATATTTAACGGGATATGCTCTTTTTATCGGATTGAATGATTTACATCTCGGGATACTGGGTGCAATTCCACTTTTGGCTACTGTACCGAGTTTAATAGGAGCTCATTTTACAGAAAGAATTGGTTCTCGGAAAAAGTTTGTTCTTATATTTGCTGTGTGTAGCAGGTTTTTATGGGTGTTGCTTATAGTACTCCCCTTTGTCGATTTGAGTGTTACAACAAAGGTATATATATTTCTTTTCATCTTTTTGGTTTCAGCATTGTTTGGAGGTATGGTTGGGAATGTCTGGCAGAGTTGGATGAGTGATCTTGTGCCGGAGAAAATACGAGGTCGGTTTTATGGTCAGAGAAATAAGATTCTTAATGTGACATCTATTTTTACGATGTTGTTAGGTGGATTTGTCCTGGATCATTTTAAAGATCGAGGTTGTGAACAGTATGGATATTTGGTAATTTTCACTATTGCGCTCTTATTTGCGGGATTGGCTGCATATATGCTGAGTAAACAGTATGAGCCCCCAATGCACCACTCAACATCGGTCAATTTCTGGGAAAAGATTTCTGCCCCATTGAAAGATAAAGAGTATGTTAAGATCATTTATGGTTTTGCTTTGTTTAATCTGGGTATTGGTATAAGTGCTGCGTTTTTCTCTGCTTATATGATTAAATATCTTCATTTAACTTATGTCCAGATAAGCCTTTTTACTATTTTTAGTCTCGTTGTGGGTATATTTTGGGGTCCTTTTTGGGGTCATATTGCTGACCATTCCGGATTGAAACCTGTGATGTTATTTAATCTTATTATTATTTCATCATTGCCGACAATCTGGGTATTGGTTTTGAGTGTTGGTAATTGGTTACTCTGGATATTATGGGCGTTGGTTGGGATTGGATGGAGTGGATTTAACATAGCCTATTTTAATATGCCATTTGCAGTATCTCCTAAAGAGGGGCGTTCCTTCTATTTGGGAGTCTTGAATATCACATCTGGTGTTTCGTTTTTTGTTAGTTCTATTATAGGAGGATTTATTGCCCTTAGATTTCAATCGCTTGATGTTCATTTTGGTAGTTTGAGAATTATCCATTATCATCTTCTTTTTCTTGCTTCTTCATTTATGAGATTTTTCTCTGGGATTATCTTATTAAGGATTCAGGAAGTGAGGGATAAAGGATTGATTTATATGATTCAGTTTACGAGCAATATTTTCTACACGAAACTTCTGACTGCTCGAAAAGTGCTGTTTTTCCCAGAGAAAGATAAGAAATAATAGTACAGAATTTTGCATTGTAATGATTTGTGGTATAAAGCAGTGATATTACGGAATCGTTAAAAAAAAAGTTGACACGAAGAAGCCATTTAATAAAACATCACAATCTAAAAATATTATTAATTTGGATAAAAAATTATTTAATAATAGGAGGATATAAAAATGGCAGTGAAGGTTGGAATTAATGGTTTTGGGAGAATTGGAAGGCTTTTTTTAAGGGCTGTAAAGGCGAAAAAAGCGGATATTGATATTGTTGGGATCAACGATATTACCAACGCCGAAACTTTGGCTTATTTATTCAAATATGATTCTGTTCATGGAATTTATCCTGGTGATGTGAGGATAGAAGGTGATGCCATTGTTGTTGATGGTGATAAAATGAAGGTGATAGCGGAAAGAGATCCTGCCAATCTTCCGTGGAAGGATTTAGGAGCAGAAATTGTATTGGAATCGACAGGTCTTTTTAGAGACAAAGAAAAGGCTTCGAAGCATATCTCTGCAGGCGCGAAAAAAGTAATTATTTCTGCTCCTGCGAAAAATGAGGATATTACACTCGTTCTGGGCGTTAATGAGGACAAATATGATGCTGGAAAGCATAATATTATTTCAAATGCTTCGTGTACTACTAACTGTTTGGCACCTGTTGTTAAAGTGCTTAATGATAGTTTTGGCATCGTAAAAGGTCTTATGACAACTATTCACTCTTATACAAATGACCAGAGAATCCTTGATCTGCCTCATAAAGACTTGAGAAGGGCAAGAGCTGCGGCTTTGTCAATAATTCCAACTACGACGGGAGCTGCTAAGGCGATTGGTTTGGTAGTGCCTGAACTTAAAGGAAAGTTGAATGGTCTTGCGATTAGAGTACCTACTCCGAATGTTTCTTTGGTTGACCTCGTGGTGGAATTAAAGAAGGCAGCTTCGGTTGAGGAAATCAAGGGTGCGATGAAATCAGCTTCGGAAGGTGCATTGAAGCCATATCTATTATATAATGATCAACCATTGGTAAGTAAGGATTTCAACGGTTCTGAATATTCTTCGATTTTTGATGCTCCTTCGACTTATGTGGTCGATAATATGGCAAAGGTTTTGTCGTGGTATGATAATGAATATGGTTATGCAGCGAGATGTGTCGATTTGGTTGAGTTTATTGCTGGTAAATAAAAATGGTTTCTTAAAATTTAGTGTAGAGACACAAGATATTGTGTCTCTACAGATAACCATTTCAAATCTACTATAATTTAAAGGGAAAAGACAAATGAGAAAACCAATTATTGCTGGGAATTGGAAGATGAATCTTACGAAGACCGAAGCTGTTGCAATGGTCGATGCGCTCATTCCGCTGGTTAAGGATAATAATGATGTGGATATTGTTGTATGTCCAGCATATCCTGTTCTGGATGCTGTTAAGCAGAAGATTGTGAATACAAATATAAAGCTTGGTGCACAGAATGTTTTTTATGAAGATTCAGGAGCATATACAGGCGCAGTTTCGCCATTAATGCTTGTTGATATCGGAGTTGAATATGCGGTTATTGGTCATTCGGAAAGAAGGCAATATTTCGGAGAGACTGATGAAATGGTGAATTCAAGGGCGCAATCTGCTTACAAACATAATTTAATTCCGATTATTTGTGTTGGTGAAACACTGGATGAGAGAGAATCAGGACAAACGGAGTTTGTTGTCAAGAAACAAATAGAAGGTTGCTTGGAAAACTTACCAAAAGATAAATTAATAAATTCGATTATTGCTTACGAGCCCGTATGGGCGATTGGAACAGGTAAAACAGCTACGCCTGAGCAAGCTCAGGAAGTGCATTTGTTCATAAGAAATTTGGTGAAGGATTTGTATGATGAAGCACTTGCACAAGCGGTGAGGATTCAATATGGCGGAAGTGTGAAACCAGACAATGCTAAGGAACTTATGGCGATGGAAGATATAGATGGAGCCTTAGTAGGTGGTGCGAGCTTAAAAGCTGATTCCTTTGCGAAGATTGTGAATTATAATCTTTTGTAACATGACATTTATGTCGTAATCATAACCAAGATAATTGTTTTATTATAGAGACGATATGTCTTGAACATAAATAAATTATGGTAAAAATAAAAATCCCAGAATTTTCTTTCTGGGATTTTTTATTGATGTCTTTGTTAGATTCATTTTTATTCTGCTTTTAGTTTTTTGGGAACTCTGGGTGCTCTTAATCGATGCGATGTTTGTAGTCCTGAACCCATCAACGGTCTTACATAAAGTTTGAATGCATCTGTTACATTATTCCCTTTTTCATTGATAAAATTATTTGGCATTACTTTGGTTTTGCCTGCTACTTCTTCTAATGCTGTAATCTTGTAATCTACTGAATATTCACCTGTCCTTTGTATCGTGATTGAACCGTCGAGATTGTACCAGATTGCGAATTGTGCGGCTTTTTCTCCTACTTCTCGGGCTTCGTGCTGGTCTACAT
>CAZYWQ010000146.1:0-6992 GCA_964651675.1 uncultured Candidatus Sumerlaeota bacterium
ACCCTGACAAAAGAAGCTATTCCGCTATTAAGATACAGAACCGGTGATATTGTCAGCATAAACTATGAACCTTGCAAGGTTTGTGGAAGGACTTTGCCACGAATTAGCAAAATCAAAGGTAGAACCGATGATATGCTAATCATTCGGGGAATCAATGTATTTCCATCCCAGATCGAATCCGTACTACTTCAGATCGAAGAAACCGAACCTCATTATCTTATTGTAGTCGATCGTGTAGCATCCTTAGACCAGTTAGAAATTCAGGTTGAGGTAAACGAAAGGATTTTCTCAGATGAAATAAAAAAATTAGAAGAGCTTGAGAAAAAGATAAAGAAAGAAATCGAAAGTGTATTAGGAATTGTCGTCAGTGTCAGATTGGTCGAACCAAAAAAAATAGAGAGAAGTATGGGTAAATCGAAAAGAGTGATTGATAAAAGGAAAGTTTAAGGAGATAATAGTATGAAAATAAGTCAAGTCTCGATTTTTTTAGAAAACAAATCCGGAAGATTATCTGAAGTAACAAAACTCTTAGCAAAAAAACAAATAAATATTAGAGCACTGTCATTAGCCGATACATCCGATTTTGGTATCCTACGATTGATCGTTAATAATCCCCAAAAAGCAATGTCAATATTGCGTGACAACGGTTTTACCGTTGCCGAGACGGCAGTTATTGCTGCTGAGGTCAAGGACGAACCAGGAGGATTAGCCAACATTTTAGACATACTGAGCAAAAACAATTTGAATGTTGAATATATGTATGCCTTTGTTGAAAAACAAGAAAGCAAGGCTATACTCGTTTTCAGAATCGAAAATATCGATAAAGCTATCGACATATTAGTAAAAAATAAAGTAACACTACTTCCATCAAAAGATGTATTAAATTTATAAAGCCTTAACTCTCTTTCCGAAGTTTACGGACTACTACCTGATAGGGAGATAGTTATATGTTTACAACACAAATAAATGTTTTTATGGAAGATAAAGCAGGAAGGTTAGCAGAGATTGCCCAAATATTAGGAGAGCATGACATCAACATACGCGGTTTTTGTGTTGCAGACAGTGCAGAAGGTTACGGTATCCTCCGACTCATCACGCCCGATTCAGATACTACAAGCGCACTTTTACAAAAACGGGGACTCTCTGTAAGTTTAAATAAAGTAATCTGCGTGGATGTTCCCGATAAACCCGGTGGACTTGCCAATGTTCTCAACTTATTCTCACAGAACAATATAAATGTTGAATATATGTACTCCATCGTCTTTAATAAAATTGTATTTAGCGTATCAAATCCGACACTTGCCGTCAAGTCACTCGAAGAAAATGGAGTTAAGGTACTCAGTGAAAACGAAGTTCATTTGCTATAATATCAGAAGAGAGAGAATTTTTATTCAAGTGGGGGAATATGGCGATTGAAAAAACAACTATGAGAGGGGGTGAATATTGTGCTTGGATTAAAAGACCCTTGGATAATTTTAGTTTATCTTTTATGTATCGCAAGCTCTTTATTATGTATTATTTACGGTGCTATTAACTGGAATAAAGGAGAAGATGAAGTTACAAACGAAGATAAAGAATGGGCGAAAGAGGAAAACAAGATCTCTGAAGAATTGTAACCGATATAATTTATATTATAATCTTTTAAATTAATACATATTTCCCGACAGGAGGGGTCAAATGGAAACAATGACACTACCTATTATTGCAATTATATATTTAGCTGTAGTTGCTTATTTAGGATTTCGTGGTTACAAAGCGACTCGTACAGCCTCAGACTATATGGTGGCTGGCAGAAAGATACATCCTTATATTATGGCATTGTCATACGGAGCCACTTTCATCAGCACTTCTGCCATAGTCGGATTCGGCGGAGCTGCCGCATTATTTGGTATGGGTTTATTATGGCTTACATTCTTGAATATATTCGTTGGTATATTCATCGCCTTCGCAGTATTCGGAAGACGAACCCGTAAGATGGGACATCATCTTCAGGCACATACCTTCCCGGAACTTCTTGGAAAACGATTCAACTCGAGATTCATACAAGCATTCTCGGGATTGATAGTCTTAGTATTTATGCCACTTTACGCCGCAGCAGTTTTAATAGGGGCCGCACGATATATCGAAACAACCTTTAGTATACCCTATGATCTTTCGGTAACAATCTTCAGTATAATTATTGCTGCGTATGTTATCGCTGGTGGTCTCAAAGGTGTTATGTACACAGATGCCTTACAGGGAAGCTTGATGTTTATTGGTATGCTAATCCTAATCGTTTTCACATACGGTAAATTAGGAGGAATCGTTCCTGCACATAAAGCCCTTGAAGAACTTCCAACAAAAATTGAGGCTCGATATAATGCAATCTTACCCGAAATAAAGGGGCTTGCCCCACCCGGATTAGAGGGCGATGATGCATTGGGATGGTTTGGCAAAAAACTGGAGGAATTGAACAACGCAAAAGTTATGGTAGAAGCTGAACGGGAAGCTTACTTTGTCGAACATCCTGAATTAAAGACAATACAAGAAGCAATAAAGAAAAATCCTGACCTTACAGAATATAAAGCTATAGACATAAACCATAAAGTTTATTCTGGAATAAGCAAGGGTGGATTCAGGGGTTGGACACGAATGCCAAAACCAGGCAGCAATTTCTTTTATGTTCTCGTAACAAGTATCATAATGGGAGTAGGTATAGGAGTTCTCGCACAACCACAATTAGCCGTTCGATTTATGACTGTTAAAAGCAGTAAAGAACTAAACCGTGCGATATTAGTTGGTGGAATTTTTATTCTGGCGATGACAGGTGTTGCGTTTGTTGTTGGAAACCTTACCAATGTATGGTTTGCAATGAGTGAACATGGTGGAATGATATCATTTCCTGCAGCCGGGAAGAATATAGATAAAATAATGCCAATGTTTATAAACAGTGCATTACCAAAGTGGTTCAATGCCATATTTATGCTAACATTGTTAGCCGCAGCAATGTCCACATTAAGTTCGCAATTTCACGCAATGGGAACATCCATAGGACGAGATTTCTTCGAACGTGGTTTCTTAGGGCAGGAAGAACATAAAAGTACTGTTCTTATCACAAGAATTGGTATAGTCATCGCTATAATAGCAACGATAATATTATCATTCAAACTGCCAACAGGAATTATTGCCGCTGCTACTGCGATATTCTTTGGATTATGTGCCGCCGCCTTCTTGCCAATGTTTGTTGGTGGATTATACTGGAAAAGGATGACAAAAGCCGGCGCCATCGCAAGTCTATGTGGTGGATTTGGAGTCAGTTTTTTCTGGCTGATGTTTGTTCAGATGGCAAAAGGGAAACTTCCAGCTATTCTAACGAATTTATTCTGGGGTAAACCAACTCTATTCCCAAAGCCTTGGTTGGGGATTGAGTGGAGATGGGTTGAGGCGCTATTTGTAGCTCTACCGGTGTCGATCATCCTTGCTATTGTTGTTAGTTTAATCACAAAACCAGAATCTCCCGAACATCTTGCTCTTTGTTATGATGGAAAAAAAGAAAAATAATTATTCGACTTTAAAGACATAAATAATGAAGTTAGCCAATAATTCTATAGAAATTTGTGTCTTTAGACTTTTCTGAAGGACCGCATTCTGCAATAATTTTTGTGGAATGCGGTTTTCAACTCTATATCATTGCATTATTCATAAGTTAACTTCAACAAAATCATCAGGAGGTTAACCTTTTAAAATGGAACCTGTTTTCTGGCAAAAAGACCTTGAAATAATGGAAAAAGATGAGTTGCAAAAACTCCAACTCGAACAACTAAAAAAGACACTCGAAATTGCATCACGATCTCCCTTCTACAAAAAACGGTTTGAAGAGGAGAAGGTCGACATTAATAAAATAAAATCATTAAGCGCTCTCAAACATATTCCATTTACAACAAAAGAAGATCTTCGAATAAGTTATCCTTATGGAATGCTGACCGTACCTCTGGAAAATGTAGTTCGACTTCATGCATCTTCCGGAACAACAGGAAAATCCACAGTTATTTTTCACACACAAAAAGACATAAATGAATGGAGCAATTTAATTGCACGAAGTATGGTGATGGCTGGTGTCAGAAAAGGCGATATATTCCAGAATATGATGTCTTATGGTCTTTTTACTGGCGGATTAGGATTTCACTACGGAGCCGAGAAAATCGGTGTACTAACCATTCCCTCAGGGTCAGGTAACACAGCAAAGCAGATACAACTAATGGAAGATTTTGGTACTACCGTTGTTCATATAACGCCTAGTTATGCCTTATATTTAGGTGAGTATATAAAAGAAAGGAATCTCGATCCGAAAGGATTCAACCTGAGAATCGCTTTTTTTGGTGCTGAACCCTATTCAGAGAGTACAAGAAAAAAATTACAAGAAATCTTCAATATTAATGCTTATGATTCTTATGGACTATCCGAAATGAACGGTCCTGGTGTCGGATTTGAATGTCAGGAAAAGAATGGGATGCATATATGGGAAGACAACTATATAATGGAACACATTAATCCTGCAACAGGTGAGCCGGCTGGTGAGGATGAAAAGGGCGAGCTTGTATTTACCACAATCAATCGTGAAGCAATGCCTATCATCAGATATAGAACAAAAGATTTATGCTACCTGTTTGATGGAGAATGCAAATGCGGAAGGGTGCATAAACGCATATCAAGAATTATAGGACGCTCGGATGATATGATGATTATCAGAGGTGTCAACATATTCCCAAGCCAGATCGAACACATTATAATGAACATTCCCGAAGTCGGTAGTAACTACCAGATTATTTTAGGTAGAGAAAATTTCCTCGATACACTGACGATCAAAGTGGAACTTTACAGTAAAATGTTTCACGGAGATATGAAACAACTTAAAGAAATTAGAAACAATATAACACAAGCATTAAAAGATGAAATTTTAGTCACGCCAACAGTCGAGCTCCTCGAGCCCGGTTCTCTCCCACCCAGTAGCGGTAAGGCTGTCAGGGTAATTGATAATAGAAATATTTAAATTTAAAACTGACAATTTGAAACCGCTTAACCACAAGTCAAGTCAATTAATACAAATAAAAACCAAATAATCGCTTCGAAAAATAGTTCTTGTATTTTTGCTTATTTGTACATAAGCATTTATTAATATTAATTTACCATTTATTTCTTGGGGTTTAATCTTCTGTAAAAAAACAAAATTAGAGGTAAGAAAATGGAAAAAGAAAATTTTAAATTTTTTCATTTTATTATTAAAAACTTATTAATCACCCTGTTTTTATTCCCTTGTGTATTTACTTATGCTGCTACCATTACAGTTGGTCCGAGTGGAGCGGATTATACAACGATCCAGGAAGCGATAGATATTGCTGATAACGCGGACGAAATTGTTGTAGCTGAAGAGTTATATTCCGAAAATATAAACTTTGGCGGTAAGAATATAATAGTAAGGTCAACTGATCCTAACAATTTGACAGTTGTAATGGGTACTGTAATTAATGGTAATTTTGCGGATTCTGTTGTTACATTCTCCGGAAGTGAGAATGCAAGTTGTATACTTTCTGGCTTTTTTATATCCAATGGCTCTGCCAATACAGGAGGAGGTATTTGTGGCAACGGGACTAATGCTTCAATAACAAACAACTATTTTCTTAATAATGCATCAGTCGCAGAAGGTGGATCAATAGCTAATTGTAACGGTCTTATTAGTAATAACACCTTAATGAGTAATTTCCCCGACTCCACAACTAATGGAGCGGGATTAGCCTATTGTAACGGAGTCATTTGCTACAATTCCATTATGAATAATATATCTCAAGGCGACGGTGGGGGATTATACCAGTGCAACGCCACAATTCATAATAATTTAATATATGGGAACATAGCTTGGGGAGATGGTGGCGGATTATGTCAGTGTAATGGTTTAATTTATAACAACATCATATCAGGAAATGTAGCGTATGGTACTCTTCCTTATCTTGATGGAAAAGGTGGAGGTCTTTTTGAGTGCACAAATGAAATATATAATAATACTATATGTGGCAATTTTGCTATGACTGGCGGTGGTTTATACAACTGTGATAATACAATATATAATAATATGATTTATGATAATTCTGCTGCACAAGGTGGCGGTTTAGCATATTGCGGTGGTTATATCTATCACGATACTATCTACAAAAACGCAGCTAATCCGGATGCTGCCGGAGGACTATACGAATGTCCGAATAGTGTGGCTAACTGCATTATTTGGGAAAACACTCCTCACCAATATCTTAACACAGTCGACCCTATATATAGTTGTATCCAGGACTACACAGGCAGTGGGTGGGGGAACTTTTCTGATGATCCCCAATTAATTGATCCTGACGGTAGTGATGACGATATTTCTTCCTATGATGACAATAATTTCCATATTAGCAGTAGTTCACCTTGTGTGGATGCAGGAACTTCAATACTTGAATTAACCTTTGATTTTGAAGGAGACACAAGACCATTTGATGGAAGACCAGGACATAGTCCCAATGCGTCAGATTGGGATGTTGGAGCAGATGAGTATGTAAAGTCAACTGATGTTAACTATTGGATATTCTGGGAATAACAGGAATTAAATTCTGACCATCAAAGCTGTTTCTTATCAATTGTCGGTTGTCGGTTTTAAATTTTAAATTGATAATTTCTCCTTGAACTAATTATCCTTCTCTACTTATATTCAATCCTCAAAACAAATATCGAGGAGAGCTATGTTTTCTAAAAGAAATCCTGTATTATTTATTATCTTGTTAGTTATGAATTTGATTTTTTTATTATATTTTGCCAATTCCGAGAACTCTTCATCGAAAGAGGAAACGAGGGCAATTTGGATTGATAAAAGCGACTATCTTAAAGGTAAAGAACATTTACTAAAACTTCTGGATAATTTAAAGGAAGCAAACTTCAACACAATTTATGTTTGTTCTCAATTTCAAGGTTATGTAGTTTATCCG
>CAZYWQ010000147.1:0-1880 GCA_964651675.1 uncultured Candidatus Sumerlaeota bacterium
TCTTTCAATTGTTCCAATTCATTTTGAATGGGACAAAAATGCATTAGCCGAAGTTAAGGATTCTGTTGATATTATCTCCTTTACTTTCTACCCACTTTCGTCGGGAAAAGATGAAATAGAAGAAAAACTTCTCAAGTCTCATCACCAGTATATTGATTGGTTCACACAATTCAAACAGATAGTCAAAGAAACCATTCCGGATAAATATAAGGACATCAAATACTGCTGTGTAGGATACAACTCAGTTGATTACTATCCAGGACCAATTACAAAATCCCTTGCGAATGCCTTATACACGGGTCTTATGTTAGGAACTTATGCGGAAACTCAAACTGATATGGCTTGTTTCTGGGCATTGCACAATGCATATCCGCCAAGAGGAGGAGACTATGGGATACTTACTTCAGATGGTTCGAACACTCCTTACTATACTTATTATGTAGTCAAGATGTTTAGAGAACATTTTCTTGGACATCTAATAGAAATAAATAATTCAGAGAATAATGATGTTAAAATATATTCCTGTATAAATGATGATAATTTAGTTATTATTGCCGTTAATAAATCGCCTGATAAAAATATAAATCTATCGTCAAAAATAACTAATTTTTCATCAAACAATAATACCAATGTTTATAGAATATCTGAAGGTGAAAAATATGTTCAACTGCCAGATACCACAATTGTTGATGATAAAATCAATTTTGAATTAAAACCATATTCAATCACACTATTTGAAATGGGAAGAAAAGATTCCAAACCAGAATTCACTAACCTTGCAAAATCCGCAATCATAACCTCTTCAGGGTATAATGAAACTAATCCCAACCTTTCGCCTGAAAGTATGATTGATGAGGATAAATACACGCGTTGGGCATCACCAGCCTGGGTTTCAAAGGATGGTACGGATCAACAATGGATAATGATTGATTTGAAAAATCCTCATCCAGTAGATACAATTCAGATTCAATGGGCAAGACCTTGTGAAAAATTCGAAGTATTTTCTTCAATCGATAAAAACAATTGGAAATCAATTTATGAAAATAAAGAGAGTGAAGAAAACACGATTATTCCATTCGCAGATAAAGAACTTCGCTATTTAAAGGTTCTCCTTAAGAAAGGGAACTCAGGAATTTCCTCCTATGAAATTACTGAGATAAAAATTCTATCCCAAAATTAATATCATAAACTATAAAATCTTCTTAATAAAAAATAACTATCCCATCTTAATATTATTATCGAATATATTTCTTTCCACTCCAACCAGAAATAGTTGACATTAAAAGTATTTTGTAATAAAAAGTATGTAAAGTATCATATCGATATACCAACCAAATAAAATAGAAATCAAAAGAGTAATATAAAATATATGGAAGGAGAATGAAAAAATGAAAAGAGCTTTAACCATTCTTTTAATCTTATCATTAGTCGTATGTTTTTCTGTTCATCTTAGTGCTGATATTCCGCAATGGATTCATTATCAGGCAAAGCTTACTGACTCAGGTGGCACTCCCCTATCAGGATCTCACGATGTCAATTTTTACATCTACAATGCATCATCCGGAGGAACTTCACTATGGGATGAAAGCCATCCTGGAATATGGTTCTCAAATGGTTATTTAAATGTTTATCTTGGCGTAACCAATCCAATTCCATTGGATACTTTTGATGAACCTGATAGATGGCTTGCAATTCAAGTGGACACCGATCCTGAAATGACACCAAGAGCAAAAATCACGAGTTCTTGTTATGCCTACAAGGCTCATTCTGCTCAAACAGTATCGTTCGTTCCAGGTGGATCTTCTTTCCCAAGTACAGATACTCCTTTAACAGAATCATTTCCTGGCAGTGGAGTTACATCAAACTTAACTGTTTCAGGA
>CAZYWQ010000147.1:1890-6970 GCA_964651675.1 uncultured Candidatus Sumerlaeota bacterium
ATTTAAATCTCGATCCTATCGGTGAGTTATCTTCAATTGTATTAACATCTCCAAATTCAACATCAGTGACGGTCTATGGATACCAATATGGTAGCACAATCGATTGTAATATAGATAATTCAAGGTTTCCCTTTAGTGGCTCTATGGATGATTACAATGGAGAAAATGCTAATGGCACGTGGACACTTGTAGTAACCACCGGTACGGGTGGAGTAGTGAATACAACACTGGTTAGTTGGCAGCTTAATTTTGATCAGGAAGTATGTGATTTCTGCGAAGTAATCGAAGCAAATAGAATAAACGCTAATATAATTCAAGCAGATTCTATGCAATTAATAGACTCATCGAATAATACTACCATAAAATTAGATGGAGAAAATTCGTCTGTTACAATCGGTGGAGTAACAGGGGCTTTTGGTTCAATTGGTATTAAAGATGCAGATAACAACAACATATTTAGCGCGAGTTCAGGTGGTCTGTCAGTTGGAGGATTAAACAGAAGTGTACTGATGTCTCTCATTTCAAGCACTGGTGGTTCCACAATCCTGATGCGTAGTAATGACGGTTCGATAGATATAAATGGTGAGGTTCTTATAAAAGATAAATTAGAAATTATGGAAATAACCGAACCATCTTCAGCTCCTTCAAATCGTGCTTATTTATTCGTTCAAGATAATGGTTCAGGTAAATCTCAATTATGCGTAAAATTCGCTTCTGGTGCTATTCAGGTTATCGCTACACAACCATAAATATACTCTATATCTCTCAATTGGAGGAATAATTATGAAATATTATATAGTAATAACTTTCATATTACTGAGTTTATTATTAGCAGTTATCATATATGCACAAATTCCTGAATCACCAAGTAGCGATAACTATATATTAGCGGCTTTTACATTCGATTCAGCCGGAGGAGTGAGTAATTCCACAAATGTAGAAGGCTTGGGTTGTGGTGGACAAATATCAAATGCAGAAACCGCAACCAGTACGAGTTTTTCTTTAGAAGGAGGCTTTATAATAGCTGCTGATATTTCTCTTGTTACATTTAGCGAGTGCTGGATGTTGTACGAATAACAAACACTAATAACAGTTATCAAAAAGAGGATATAAAATGAACACACTTAAAATCGTCATAGGTGTACTATTTTTCATAATTTTAGTTGTGAGCATCTTCGCTCAGAAACCCGATTTGAAGGCAATTCTCGAAAAGCAGAAAAAACATCATTTCGATAGAATAGATGAATTTAAAAAAGAGAATGAGCAATTAGACCCAAATAAAAAATATGTTGTGTTATTGGGAGATTCACTCACGGAAGGTTTCAATACGAAAAAATTTTTTGAAGGATTACCTGTTTTAAACAGAGGAATAATCAGTGATACTATTGGAACAGTAAAAGACGACCATCGTGGATTACTTAAACGCCTTGATTCCTCTTGTTTCGATTGTCAACCTTCACATATTTTCATATTAATAGGAGTAAATGATATTAATGATGGCATTCCAATCGATGAATTGATAGCAGGATACAAAGAACTCATCGAGAAGATAAAAGAAGGCTGTCCTGACACAAAAATCTTTATTCAATCTGCATTACCAGCAAGAGGTAAGTATGCAGAACTCAATGAAAAGATATTGGACTACAATGCCAAATTACAAAAGATTGCTCAAGAGATGGATGTGGATTATGTGAATCTACATCCATTGATGAAAGATGAAAATGGAGAATTAAAAGCAGAATTTACTAAAGATGGTGTTCACATTAATGATTCAGCTTATGAAATTTGGAAAAGTGAAATTTTAAAACTCATTGATTCTAATTAGGTTCTAAGAAAAGAAGAATTTCTTTTTAAATTTCTTAGATATTCATCAGGATCAACAAGGATTTCTCTCGGTTTGCTGCCTAAATTTTCCCCTACTATTCCAGCTTCTTCTAACATATCCATAATCCTGCCTGCTCTTGCATATCCGAGTTTAAGTCTTCTCTGAATCAAAGAGACAGACGCTTTTTTATTTTCTAAAATCAGTATCAATGCTTTATCGAATAAATCATCATCAGAAAATTCTTCCCCATTTTTTAATATCTTTTCATAATTATTAATCTCTGACTGATAATTCTTCATTTCAAACTCATCCATCAGGTATTCTGCTTCTTCCTGATTTCTCATAAAATAAGTGACTTTTTCAACCTCTGTATCTGTTATATTGGAACCCTGAATTCTAACAGGTTTTGGCGAACCACTCGGTAGAAATAGCATATCTCCATTTCCCAAAAGAGTTTCTGATCCTATCATATCGAGAATAGTACGAGAATCTACCCTTGTGACAGTTTGGAAGGCAATTCGTGAAGGGAAATTCGCCTTAATAATTCCTGTAATAACATTGACGGAAGGTCTCTGTGTGGCAACAATCAAATGAATCCCAACAGCTCTCGCCATTTGTGCCAATCTGGTTATGCTATCTTCGACCTCTGCTCTTGCCACTACCATTAAATCGGATAATTCATCAATCACTATGACTACATAATACATATATTCCATATCTTTTCCTACTGTCTTTTCATTAACAATCCCTTTCTCATACAAATGATTGTAGCCTTCGATATTTCTGATATTAAACTCAACTAATTGTCGATAACGATCCTCCATAAACTCAACAGCCCAGGCTAAAGCTGCTGCTGCCTTCTTAGGTTCATAAACTACAGGAACAAGCAAATGAGGAATGCCATCATATACGCTCAACTCAACTCTTTTAGGATCAATCATAATAAATTTAACTCTATCCGGTGGCATTTTATACAGAATGCTGTTTATGATAGAATTGATGCATACAGATTTCCCTGAACCTGTTCGACCAGCAATCAACAAATGTGGCATTTCTCTCAAATCTGTGATATACGGTTTGCCTGTAATATCTTTACCCAATGCAAGAGGTAAAGGTGATTCACAATTCTGATATAAATCCGATTCAATCACTTCTCTTAAAGTTACCGATGTCATTCTGTTATTAGGAACTTCGATACCAACAGCTCCTTTACCAGGTATAGGAGCGATAATTCTTATCTGAGGTGCTTTTAATGCAAGAGCCAAATCATTCTGCAGACTCACTATCTTATTAACTTTTACTCCCGGTGCTGGTTGCAACTCGAAACTCGTTACGACAGGTCCTTGATTGACTTCCTTAACCCAGGATTCTATGCCAAAATCCTTCAATGTCTTTTCAAGAATATTCGAAACACTAATTATTTCTTCTTCGGTCATTGTAGGTTTTGTCTTCTTTGGTCTCTCAAGAAGGTCTACAGAAGGCAATTGGTAACCTGTTATCCTTTTGGCTTGTTTAGAAGCTAATGATTTTTTTAATGATAAAGGTTTAAGCTTGTTAATGATTGGTCGTTTTCCCTCTACTTCATCTAAATCCTCTTCCTGAAGTTCTCTTCTTTTGCTTGTCTGTTTATCAGTACCTATATTAACAATAATCCTCTTTGGCTTTTTCTTTAATTGTTTATATACCTTCTGAAAAAAGTTGATGAAGAGAAAATCTGTAGCCAATAGTATAGATATTATAATCAATCCACATAATATAATATAAGAACCAGTAAGCCCAAGATATTTATTAATATTAAGACCATCGCTATGAGTAATGAAACTTCCTATTAAGCCACCATAATAAAAACTTGTTTCTTGCTCGGAATTATAATAACCCAAACTCAACAATGAGCATAACGAAAGGACGCATAGTATTCCACCCAAAACCTTTATCGAAAAATGCTGATGTGTATCACCCAGAAATCTCATTATTCCCCATAGTATAAAGACAACTGGTACGATAAAAGAAACTACGGAACCCATAATAATAATTAAGAAGCGCGCCAGATTATTTCCTATTTCTCCGACGAGGTTTACTTCTTTCTTTACCGATATCAAACTTATCAATAATAGAATGCCAACAAGAAATAAAACAATACCAATAATTTCATTTTTAGTCTCTTCTTTTACTTTCATAATCCTTACCTCTTAATCTCTTAAAGGATTATCGCTCCAATGCCCACTATCCAGCAATAAAATGCAAAATAGAATAATTTGCCACGATTAACTAAATTCACCAAAAACTTGAGAGCAATAAATCCAGAGATAAAAGAGACAAGCATACCAATTAGAATAGGGAATAAACTAACGGAGAACTCCACTCCACCTTGCAAAATTTCGAATATGTTCGCTCCAATAACAGCTGGAATAGAAATTAGAAACGAGAACATTGCCGCATCTGGTCTTACGATGCCACATAATAATGCTACAGCAATTGTTGTTCCCGAACGCGATATTCCGGGAGAAATAGCCAATCCTTGTGCTATCCCTATTATTAAAGCATGCTCCACTCTTAAATTTTCTAATGTGATTGAACCTGATTTAAACAGTTTTGTCAACAATAATATACTACCCGTAATTAAAAGCATTACTCCTACCCATCGAACATTCCCAAACATCTTTATGAAAAAATCCCCTAATGACAAACCAATAATAAAAGTAACAATATTAGCAATGATAATCATAATAATAAGTCTTGCTACCGGTTCATCTTGATAATATCTTAGGAACAGATTTTTTTCATTCTTTTGATCAAGTTGTTTTCTGAAACCACCAAAAATGAACTTTATTATGTCTTCTATCTTATACCAAAACAGAATAATAACAGCAACAAGAGTGCCTAAATGAAGTGCAGCTTCGAACATAACTGAAGATGTCCTATGCAACTTTAATATTTTCTCTAATATAACAAGGTGACCAGAACTGCTCACAGGTAGGAACTCCGTTATTCCCTGCATAATCCCTAATAAGATTGTATCAATAATACTCAAGATTGCTTTCTCCTATACCACCATTCAGTCAAAATACATTGAGTTAGCAAATTCCTCTTGAAAATCTGCTCTTCCTCCTAATTCTATATATTTGACAAATGCAGAAATATCATCCGCTTTCTTTTTATTATCCTTATCAACCAATGTCATCAAAGCACCAGTCGAGGCTGAATTTCCTATGAACTTAACTTTCTTTTTCAAACCTTTAGGAATTAATCCAATTG
>CAZYWQ010000148.1:0-3182 GCA_964651675.1 uncultured Candidatus Sumerlaeota bacterium
GTTCTTATTTGTCCACAAAGTAAATATGCTATAAGTTTTCCATGAAAGATAAAAGGTGCAACAATATCAATAAGACCATTCACACAGGGATAAAAAATCGCTTTTCGCTCTTTATACGCTTTTTTCAACATAATCTCATTGCATTCCCAACAACTCTCCCCCTCCTTCAACTTTTCCTCTATGTACTTACAATAAGGAACAAGCTCACCACCTACATCCATTGGTTCCCTACTCAATTTCCCATTCTTTTCAGCAAAATACACAGAATATATTATATTATGACTATCGAGGATATTATGAATACAGGCAACGATCTCATCTCGGATTGACATATAGGCTTCAAAAGCGAACTCTTCCCTTGACCAAATTTCGATATCTCCCTTATCCATTTACAATCACCCCTTTTATTCGCTTAGACAAAAACGACAAGTTTGAAAAAATGGATTGAAATTCATACTAATTATTCCGCTTTACATATATTTATTGTCACTTGATATTATTGATTTAATCATCGCTAATGTTACAGCACTATTATAAATACTTACCATCACAGAACGACCTATGTCAATCTCTTTTTTGAAAATATTTCTATAAATTGTACAAAATTATTATGTTGATTATTAAATGTTGTACACAATATCTTGTAGATATTTATAGTTATCGCATCATTACATATCAAAATATTGAGTGTTGAAGATATTATTATTGATCAGCTTTCTAAATCTGAGAAATTTTCTGTTGTTCTAATAATCGACGACCATAATTCAGTCTATTGTTAATAGAAGGATGGCTATAGAAGATACATTCGATGATGGGATTGGGACTTTTATCAGCAAGATTTAAGTCAGCTAATTTTTCTAATGCATCCAAAAAAGCCTGAGGATTCGATGTGACCTCCAGAGCATATTTATCTGCCTGTAACTCCATTTTCCGACTCAAAAAATTTACTTCCGGTAACAAGATTACACTTAATACAGTTATAACCAATATTATCAAAGGCAAGGCTGCCACATCATAAATCGCTCTGAAATTAAAAACATTCACAGCATTCTGCAAAACAACACTCGCAATAAAAAATCCGACAAAGATAAAAACTGTCTGCAATAACAATCCCTTCAACATATGCTTATGAATATGATGACCTAATTCGTGTGACATCACCGCTTCGATCTCATCATCCGAAAAATTATTAAGGAGTGTATCGGATAAAATAATTCTCCGTGTCTTACCTGTACCACCTAATGCAGCATTCGCAGCCTTACTCTTCTTGCTTAAATCCATCTCATATACACCTTCAATTTTCGTCTTGGCTTTTTCACATAGTCCAAACAATCTCTGTTTCAACTCTTCATTCTCTAAAGGTTTAAATTTGAAGAAAATAGGAAATAAGAGAACAGGTGCCAATTTCGCAAGTAAGACAAAAAATAGTGCAAATACAACTCCCGTGAAAATCCACCATCTATCAGGGAAGTTCCTCAGGATAAAATAAAATATCAATATCAACGGTAATCCGATTGCTACTGTTAAAGCAAGCGACTTGAAGTAATCGACTACCCAATCCTTAATTTTCTGATTTGATAACTCATACCTATGCTCCAAAAAATATCCCGAATAATATCTCAACGGAAGAGAAATAAGCTCGTTTATCAAGCCCAAAATTATACTATAGATTATCACAATAACAAAGAACGAATCAGACATCGACTCTGCAAAATCTCTGATTATAACTGACAATCCAGTAAACAAAAGAACCATTAGAAAAAGGAAATCAATCAGAATACCTAATACAGTTATTTTGACTTTTATCTTACTGTAACTTTTTGCTTTTTTATCTTTGGTTTCTTCAACCATAACTTAGCCTTGTAATCCGCAAATTAACTCTATCCCAACATTTCTCTTATCAATAACTCTCTATCATTAGGTTCGAGACTACCCTTTGCCTGCATAGCAATAAGAAATGTCGGCACTATGGGAAAATCAGAATATTCAACGCCAGGCAATCCACTATACAAATGAATCACATCCTCATCCCTTCCGAATATCATAGCCCTTTCATCTTCTTTAATCGCCTCAAATCCCATCTGTTTCAACACCCTGATTGCCTTGTCTGGCTTAACATTCAGCGTTAAATTAAATTTCTCCTCCGTTTTAATCTGAAAATAGAGTGACTGAAACAAATTCGTTCCCTTTTTCGAAATCGGTGAACAACATAAATTTTCCTTCGCAATCTTACCCGACAAATCGTAATTCACAAGATTGCCTTTGTTGGATGTTCCGAAATAACCACAAAACTCATCTATAATCGGTAAAAACTCATAGACATCCAGCGGTTTCACTATGATTCCATCCCTCTTCGGAATCTGTAGAATAATATCAAACTCATTATCAAAAAAATTCATCTCGAAATCACCTAATGAAGACAAGGGAATACCGCCGACAGTCGGAAGATTAAAATAATCCCCCTCACTATCCATCTCATCCAGATAATCTTCATCGAAATAAGTCTCCAACGGAATATCAGAAATCCTCACCCAAAAGGTAATATCCAAAAATTGTGTCAGTGTCTTTGGGTCGGTTAATACAATCTGTCTCTCATCAAAATATGATAAGTTCCCCAGGAATGATTTCATTTTCCCCATTTTCTCTTCATATTTTGAAATGCTTTCTTCCTTAATAATCTCAAGAGTTTCTGCAACTCTCTCATTAATGATATCTTCCCTTAACTGATTGATATGCACTCTGAATTTTGAAATGTTGAAAAAAATCTTTCTCATTTTAAAGATGTCATAGAAGGTCAGCATCTGTCCTTCCGGGACATAAAATATGTTATCACCTTCAAAATTTAAACTCATTTCTTTACCTTATATGCTTAACCAGGCTGTAACGGAGACGACTTCAATCAGATTTTTTTGCTGGTTTAAAAATTAATCCTTTGATTACACGAAAAACAAAAATTAAGTTCCCGACCAAATATCTCTTCCAGAGTCTTTTCGGTTCATACACAAGACGAAAAAGCCATTCTAAACCCGCCTTTCTCATCCACACGGGAGCTCTTGGTATATTCCCGGAAAAATAATCGAATAGCGCTCCAACTCCCCAACACACTTTTACATTTAAACTGTCCTTGTTTTTATAAATCCACTTCTCTTGCCTGGGCGCTCCCATACCAACTATCAAAATAT
>CAZYWQ010000148.1:3192-6908 GCA_964651675.1 uncultured Candidatus Sumerlaeota bacterium
CTCCTGATTCGGCAATTTTTTTGACCACTTCCTCCTCATCTTCCGAATCGAAATAACCACTATTGTATCCCACAACTTTCAGTTCCGAGAATTTTTCTATTATATGCTCAACGCATTTCTTGGCGACATTCTCCTTCGAACCAAGAAAAAACAATTGTATCCCTTTTCTTTCGCACTCCTTACAAAATTCCAAAAAGAAATCACCCGCATTTACTCTCTCAGGCAATTTCGCACCAAACAAACCCGAAACCCATACAATAGGTTGTCCATCCGCATAAACTATCTCCGCACTATCAACAATCTGCGCATATTCTTTATCTCTAAAATACATATTCACACAATCAGCATTCAGATAGCATACCTGAATCGTATCGCTGCCATTAATAGCATAATCCGTAATCGCATCTATAAATTCTTGAGTTGTGATTTTACTCAATTCTATCCCAAGAATATTTGACTCTTTCTTAAACATCTCCTAACACTCCAAATCACATCCTGTAAATTTTTTTACCTTTCATTAACGACTTAAAATACATAGCATCTTTAACTTTCTTCTCAATTTCCTTATAACAATTCTTTATTGTCTCTACATCATTCTTCAAAACAGCCTGCTGACTATATCTTGCCTTCTCAAAAATCCTCGTTATCTCCTCAAATTTATCTCTCTTCTCCCTGATTTCTCTTCTAAATTCATCAAGATACTCATTCGGCGTAGAGAATTTCTCCTTTTCAAATCCAAGTACACTCAAATCATAGCAAAGATTATTATACAAATATATAACCTCATCCCTGATTGATTTGATTCTTTTTTTAAGCTTCTTAATCTTCTTCTTTTTCCTTCTATAAACCGCACCTGTCTCTGTTAAAGCAACATTTTCAAGCGATTCTTCTCCTTTTCTTTTGAGTAAAAACCATTGAAATGCCCTTAATGCAAGGAATCCCACAATCACCAGCAAAATTATGATTACAATATCTTTCGCACTAAAAAGTTCATCGAATCTTATCTCCCTGACAGCTTCTACTATGTCTTTTCTCTTAGTGCCTTCTACCACAACAGGATGAAAAGCAGGAATAAGAAAATAAATCGGTAAAAATAAAAACAACGAAATAACAAATATCACCAATCCCTCGACAAATGGATGTTCGATAAAAACCTCTCCTCTATCTCCATACTTTTGATATTTAAACTTGAAATAATCCAGAGCAAATATAACCGACAACAAAGCAAAAAACAATATCAAAAGAAAAGTCGCATATTGTGGTCTTGTCATCAAAATCAGAAACATCAAAAGCATATCCGCAAAGTAAAGGCGACAAAAAGATTTCTCATTACACAGCAAAACTGAAAGCAGATAAATCAAGAAAACGATATTTATAGCCAACTTTTTCAATACAATGGGTAACAAAACAATCACAATAAAAAGTATCGACAATCCCAATCGTTCCTGAGCAGACAATCTGCTTATCATATCAGCAATGCCATCTTTAAAAAAAAATGAAATCGCAGAAAGAACAAATGGCAGAACAAAACTCAATAACACTTGCTCATACAAATCAAAATCCGAAAAAATATTATATGCCAAAAAGATCATAACTGAACTAAGAAGATAGGCACAAATGTACAGACAAACCGCATACGCATTATAACTATTCGAAACATCCTTATTCGTAGTCACAACATCACTCCTCGACCAAAAATCTCTTTACTTTTTGACAATTCAACTCCGATTTTATCTTCTTTTTTAAGTCTATAAACAATACAACCATTCTCTCTCAACACTCTCTCAATCTCTTCAACAGGTAATGCATCTCGTTGCAACTCTTCCTGCTGTTTCCATATCTTAATAAATGTTTTACTATCTATAATAACAAAAAGAATTTTCACCTTATTAGCCACTAATCCTTTTATGGTGCTTAATATTTCATTTACATCGAAGTTAAACGAACAGGTAATCAGAACAATTGTCGAACCTCTTTTGATATAATCTGCCTTTTCGACAAACTCATCCTCGAAAGAGCCTGTAGTTCCAACTCGATAAAATGTCAACTTATCCAGAATCGTGATTAAATGATAGTAACCAGCGCCCAAGGGAACATCATATCCTTCCTTCAAAGGATTCAATTTCTTCATACCCATCCCAAAGACTCTTACCTGATGAGATTTTTCGATAGCAATTTCCGCAATAGATGCTGCAACTTTAATAGCATATTCAACAGTTGAAACATCACCTATCCCCGTATGTGAATATCGATACAAATCAACAAATATAGAGACTTCGGATACGACAGTCTCTTCAAACTCTTTCAGAATTAACTTATTATGTTTTGCACTCAGTCCCCAATGAATATGCCGCTGATTATCACCATATCTATACTCTCTGATGCCAAAAAATTCGGCACTACTACCAGAATTAACTGTCACCTCTTCACCAACATCAAACAGTGTTCCCAACTCATAGAGAATCATCTCTTTTATCTCTTCTGTTTTAGGATAAACCATCAAATCAGTTATAGCCGATATCTCCCTACGCATCGGAACCACACCTAATGGATCCGAAGAATGAATCACAATCGGTCCCAAGGTATATAATCCTCTATGATGTACACATTTCCCCTTATAAGTCATATCCACAAAATGTTTTGAATCAATCTTATATTGAGCAAGAATATTCACATAATACGATTCTCCGGGAAGAAAAACATCCCTTATCTCCGCCATATATAATGGATAAAACGAATCGTTCTCTAACTTAATCAATACATCGACATCAGAATCCTCGAAAATTCTCGGCAGATGTTCCCGTTTGCATCTTAATCCCTTCGCAGAAAAATAAGAGATGAGAGAAGTAATCAGTAAAAGTATGAAACAATACAGACCAAAAAAGAAGACAGGATTATTCCCCAGACTCAATCCGATATAAATCGAGAAAACCGCAAAAAAAATGAGTAAATTCCTCTTTTTAAGAAAGCTGAATGAGAATTCATCGCTCGACAATTTCACTCGGTCAGTTTTCATTTACACTCTCTGACAATTTTTCGATTACATCAATCTCACCATAAGGAAACTATTCTTAACAAGCAAAAAATAAATTGGGATTTAGTAGAATACTATTTTGTCACCAATCATACATCTAACAATCACAACAAAGAGAAATGCACCAAATTGAACAAAAACCATTGAAATGCACATATTGGGACTCGAAAACAGAAAATTTTCGTCTAAAGAAAAAAATAATTTGCATATTATTTAACTTGGTTAATAATTATCTTTAATACAACTTATTTACTATCAACATTCTTTATTCTACTATGGATGTGGCGCTTATTAACTCTTTGTTAGCAAAGAAAATAAGGCATACTTTTTGCACATATTAACTCAATTAATCTTGTTTAGCGAACTAATTCCAAAATGGTGAATTATGTCAAAGAAAGAAAAAAATAGACAAATAAAACTAATCATAGCAATTGTCCTATTATTAATAGCCATTGTCTTTATCTATGCACAATACCGCAAAGCCAGACCAACCTTACCGGAGCCAAAAAGAAGAGACCAGCCATTTCGACCGCCCACTTCTGAGCAAAGAGAAATGATAAGAGAGAAGATGGCAGAATACCTTGAACTATCTCCCGAGCAAAAAGAAGAGATCAAAGAAATCCACGGTTTAGGTGATATGCACAAAGCATTTGAATTCCTGAGTCCGGAACAATTAGAAAAG
>CAZYWQ010000149.1:0-6872 GCA_964651675.1 uncultured Candidatus Sumerlaeota bacterium
TGTCCATATAGAAGTAGAGCAATCCAAATAGAAATAATCATAAAGGAGTGTTAGGAAATATGAAAGTGCGTGTGGTAATTGCGAAACGGCGTATGAAAGGTCTTGCTGGTGCGACTATTTCGTATGCTCGCCCATTAAAATTATGGTATGTTGTATGCTATAGTGTAACTGATGATATGGTTCATCCATTTGGTGCTTCTCCTCACGACACTTTGGGTGAGGCTATTGCAGAGGCTTGCGAAATGCTAAAAGTAAAACCTGAAGATATAATCGAAATTGATAAGTCAGATGTTGAAAAATACATCCTTGAAAATGCTCGTAATAAATTGAATCTATCAAAATAAAAACGATTAAAATGAAATCTCATTTTAAATTGAGTAATGTTCGTATGAAAAAAGAATCCAATAGCATATCATCAATGAAAAACCTATCAAATCGCCTTTTCTATTATGGTTTTGGGATATTAATGCTGTTAATTTCTGTTCTTCTTACCTATGGGGCTTTTTTTGAAAAACAAAAAGCCGAGGATTTTATAAAATCAGACATCCTCTCTACAGTACTCATTTTAATAGTTGTATGGAGTTTTACATTATATTGTTTAACAACTTGTTCCAATCGAGTTTGGATAAAGCGAATTGGTGAACGCAGTGGAACATTGGGAAGTGTAACACTGATAGTTTTTCTTATAAGTTTGGGTATTAGAGAAATTGTGATTAAAAAACATCAGGCTTTTTTATCGAGTAATGGAGGAGTAACTCTCTGGATAACATTGGTATTTATAATTTTGGTTGGTTTGGTTTTATATTTTTCGGAGAGAAAATCTTTTAAACGGTCAAAAGAGAAAAAATATTTATCTTCACCCTGGCTAATTATCGCTTGGCCCCTGATGTTCATAGGTAGATCACCAACAATAGGGTTATTAGTGTTTTTATTTTTAATTGGGATAATTTATGTTGGCGAAAGAATAGGTCAGATCTATTCTCAACCTCTTATTGGTGCATTCTGTGGCTTAGGGATATATATAATCATCTGGGGATTATTTATGTTTCTTGTGAGGGAGAAGGGGGATAAAGCAGAATAAGATGTCTTAGAAGATTTATTTACACTTCATTGAGTCTATTCTACAATTAGTTATTTATTCTCTCTTTTAACTATTCTAAAGCCAAGAAGATAATCGGATGAATCCGGAGTAAGAATCCATCGATAACTAGGATTGCTAACTACTATTTTATTGTCATCAGTTTGAGTATTTGTCCAATTCGTATACCACGCAATTTCTAAAGATGTCATTTTGTAGGCAGACATATATTCTTCTTCAGAAGGTAATCTAACACGACGCCATTTACAGTATGCCTGAGCATCGTTATAGCTTAAGCAAAAAGCTTCGGCTTCTAATCGAGCTTTTTTATTCAGCAAAAGCAGAGTATCATTCTCACGGAAAGTATGTTTGCCCTGTTTCTCAGCATCAGTAATATATCCTGTAGCAGAGACGAATTGTTCAAATTCACCAACAGTTATCTGATATCGTGATATGGAAAATGATGGAATATGAATTTCATTTCCGTTTTCCATTTTTATGACATTTTCGGGGATTTTTACCCAAAATGAGCCCTTTCTCGATGGAACACTACCATCATCCCCAATTCTAATTTCTTTTATTTCTGAAAAAGCTGTATTAATAGCATTTAGCAAATCTTTTAAACATTTGTCACATACCCATTCACATCCAATTTTAACAACATTTTTCTTGTCTATGCCGAGAGGAATTACCTCGAGTTTAAACGTAGTACATTGGCAGGATTTTGCATTATCACGAGCCTTGCCCCAATTTGCAATAAATTCCTGAAGCCGTTCATTAAAATTCTCTTTGTAATCTTTCGGAACAAATTCCATTACAAGTGGTTCCCAATCAATGTATTTGCGCCGAATTACTTTCATATTCTATCACCTTTCAAAATTAACCTAATATTTACATCTATTAATCAACAAACAATAGACTCATTCATAAATTATTTTTTATGTGAAAAATGATTGTCAATACATTTAAATAGTGGATAATAAAAAAATCTACAAAATTATGAAAGAAATGGATAATTTATGTTACTAATTAGTGAGAGGGATTGAATTAATGGGAATAGAACGAAACATCCAAACGGATGAAGAGATTATCCAGAGTATTCTTGGTGGTGACAAGGAAGTATTCAGGGTTCTTGTTGACCGGTATGCCGGGATGTTCATTGGCTATGCCTTGAATCTTTGCGGAGATTATGAGACGGCTTCCGACCTTGTTCAGGAAGCACTTATTTCTGCCTATAATTGTCTCGATCGTCTCAGAGACAGATCGTCTTTTCCCAGCTGGGTGGCAGGGATAATGAAAAATATATATCGGAATCTGGGAAGAAAAAAATCGATTCCCACAATCCCTCTTGAGTTTCTCAAGGAAAAGGGTTTCGACCCACCAGATTCCGATATTAAATCAACTTATAGCGAGGAAGAATTAGGTATGGTTATGAAGTGCGTATATTCTCTGCCTGAAAAATACAGAGAGGTACTTATGCTTCGGTATGTCGAGGATTTTTCCTATAAGAAAATCGCAGAGGTTTTGAATATTCCGGAATCAACTGTCAATATGCGTCTGATGTATGCACATCGACAACTTATAAAAAAAGCAAAGGAGGATGGACTTATATGATTTTTCATCCTCGTATAAGGAAAATCTCAAAATACATTGATGGGACTCTCGAAAATAAAGAACGAGACAAAATCGAAATTCACCTTTCGAAATGTGAATCCTGCAGGAAAAATGTCCAGTTCCTTAAAAAGGCTTCTTCTCTTGTTCGTATTCCAAAGGGTAAAGTGGAGAGCATATCGGATAAAGTAATGGGAAGCATAAAGCCTCAAGTGTGGGACACATCGGTTCCTATTATCGGAGAAGTCCAGTCGGTTACAGGTGCTGTAACACTATTCACAAAGGGACAGGATAATGGTGTTAAGGCATTTCCGGGATTGGCACTTCGAAAAGGTGATACGCTCAATACTAATGGTGAAGGTCGTGCCCTTGTGAAATTGAATGATGGGAGTTTTCTTTATGTTAATAAGGAAACCACACTGGATTTTGAGACTTCCAAATTTAATCTTGCTTTGAAGATTGGTGAAATTTTCGCTATGATGAAACCTCAACCGAAGAGATTCACTATCTTAACTCCTTCAGCACGACTCGCTGTCATTGGTACGGAATTCGACACAAAGGTAACGAGAGATAAACAAACAATTCTGCAAGTATTGAAAGGAAAAGTCTCTTTCAGAAATAAATTTGGTAATACTGTTGTAGGGAAAAAACAACAAGTCGAAGCAACTCGGGATACTAAACCTGTTCCTATCAAAATTAAGGATACTCGCACAGTTTCAAACTGGACTGGAATAATCTCAACCAAAAAGAAAAGCGAGGATAATAAAATGAAAAAGATACATCTCATAATAATAGCATTGTTGCTTCTAATAGGAATTACAGCAGTAGGATATTGGATTTATAATAGATATTTTACTTATGAACTACCTCCCTATGAAGCAACTGAATCAACATCAACTTCTGTTTCTCAATCAAAACCAGTTAGTGAGCAATCTGCAGGGATTCAGAAATCCGCACCTACTTCCTATGTTCTTGGTAATGACACGTTGGTCTATCGCCCTGATATGCGAATTGGAGAGCGTGCTGTTATTCAGATTGACCAGACTAACAAGACAATATTCAATATACCCAATAATCCAAGACCAATGGAGAATCGTCAAAATTTTTCTATGAAGATTGCTATCGCCACCATCGAAAAACAACCAGATGACATATATGTAACTGAATTTGAGATATTATCTGCGGCAATGGTTTCTGAGTCGCCCCAAGGAAAGTTCGTGGTTAGCTCCGATTCAGCTTCGCCACAGGATCCGAAGGCTATTGCATTATGGAATATGGTGAAGGCTATGAGTGGCTCAAAATTTATTATTTATATCAATAAGGATTGGATGATAGTTAAGATAGATGGTATAGATGATATGCTTAATAAAGTGAAAGCCACCTGTTCACCTGAGATTGTTGCAAGTATGCAGGGAAGTTTTAATAAAGATGCGATGGGAAATATGATGAATATGTATGGACAGGTCTTACCAGAAAATCCTGTCAAGGTTGGAGATAAATGGAAGTATGCTTCCAAGCAGAGTATTCCTATGTTAGGAAATATGGAAACCAAAATTGATTATAAATTTGTGCAGTGGGAAGAGTTGATGGGAAGACAATGTATGGTGATTGAAATGAGTGGCTCCATATCTTCGAAGGGTAGTAGTGGACAATCAATAATTCCCAAATTGTCTATACGAGATGGGCACTTATCTGGGAAGTTATGGTATGATCCAGTGACTGGTGACACTATTGAATCATCAATTAATCAGAATTTGAATATTGAGATGGTGCAGAAAATTCGAGACCGCCAGGGATTTAGAGAACAAAAAATGACTGGGCAAGTAACGAATTATGTGGCTTCTCGACTCATATCTTCGGAGAAAATTAAATAGGGAACTCAGAATAAAAAGGAATGTGAAATGATAACTAAGGTCAAAGAGATTGCACAGAATTTGTTGAGATTAAATCCTGATTGGGTCGTCGAATATAAGATATTAGCTGAAGTGATGGAGTTGGGTAAGAAAAGTTCTCGATATAAGGATGCAAGGAAAAATCTTGTTGAGAGTAAGAATGTTAGAGAATTGGAAAATGCACAATTCAAAGATGGGAGTTGGGGAGCCTTTCATGGTGGAAAGCAGGTAGGGAAAAAACAGATCTGGACAACAGAGATGGGAGTTCAAAGAGCAATTGTGCTTGGTCTGGATAAGGAACATAGATTGTTGAAGAATGTTGTCGATTATGTTGAGAAGATTTTTGAGAAAAAGTTGGATATTCCTGATTATCAAGAAAAAAATGACTGCTGGGAAACGGGGAAAAGTCTTTTCCTATCCTCAACTCTTTCGCTTATAGATGAAGATCATCATTTAGTGAAAGATGCTATAGATTTATGGGAAAAGATAGCGTGTAGAGTGTTTATCTCTGGTCAGTATAATCAGAAAGCGGAAATTGATGCTCATAAAGAAATTACTGGTGCAACGGTGAAGGATAGTTATCTCACGATTAATAATAAATATTCGTTGATGTTGCTTGAACAATCAAAATCGAATTTAAAACAAAGATATGAAAAGCCGCTTTTAGCGTGGCTTTTCAAAAAAGATAATGGTGTAGGTTATCAAAATGTTTCACTGAGAACTCCTCCAGCATCGATGAAAAGTGGATTTTTGGATAGGTTGTTTAATTCACACGAATTATTATCTGATTTTGGTGAGTGGAAGCGCTTTGCGACTGATTTTGTAAAGTGGATTTGGCAGCAAAGAAGTGAGAATGGATTCTGGGATTTCGGTCCTCGTGTGAATACTGGTTGTTCGTACTACTTTCCTTTGTCAGAAAATTGGAGTAAGAGAGTAAATAGGAAGATTGATTGGACAACAAGAGTTTTGGTTTTGTTAGCCAAGTATTACAAAAATCATTAAGTGCAATTTGAAATCTCTAAAATGTGGGAATTCAATTCGTCGAATCCGATATTATCAGGTAAAATCGTAAGCTATTTGCATTTGGATTAGTATGAAGAGGAGGATTGTTAAAATGAAAAAGACAGATGGTTTTACATTAATAGAATTATTAATTGTGGTGGCAATAATTGCCATTTTGTCAGCGATTGCAGTGCCCAATTTTCTTGAGGCTCAGACAAGGGCGAAAGTTTCCCGCGTCCATTCGGATATGCGCACAATCGCCCTTGCTCTTGAGGCTTACAATGTAGATAATAGACATTATCCGAACTGGACTATTTATGGCTCTGGTATTAATCCTACCAGTCGAAGGCTGTTGCCTTTGACAACACCGATAGGTTATATGACTTCGATTCCGCCTGAGGATCCATTTCGTGATAGATATGAGCCGGAAGTATATGATACATACGATTATGTCGATGCAGAATCATTTTTTCGAGATGGAGAATTTATGCCATCGCTTCGATCTCGTGGTGCTGAATGGAGACTCTGTAGTCCTGGTCCTGATTTGTTCAATACCTATGGTGGTCCAGCATATATGAATCCTGAAGATAATCCAGGCTATGATTATGATGCAACAAATGGGACAACCAGTAAGGGAGATGTTGTCAGGGTAGGACCAAAAAGCAAATATGCAGGGAATCATTTGTATCCGGATAAGGTCGAGTAGGCATTGTTTAATGTATATTAAGTATATATCCTGCTTATGACTCTCCTTAAATCTCAATTTTTCAATGGACTTTTTCTATTTTTTCTATACTATCATTAATAGATATATAAAAAATTCTGGGAAATCATTTCTAAAATGCTTTTGCCAAAAAAAATATCTCAATTTCTAAAAAGTGATTTATGGCGAATTCGGTTAAAGGATTTAACGCCAAAAAAATCTTTTTGGTTAAAGCAATTACGAATATTGACCCTTTCATTTCAGGAATTTTATAAGGATAGGTGCATTCTGCGAGCTTCAGCACTAACCTTTTATACTCTTCTTTCTATTGTTCCTCTTTTGGCATTAGGATTTGGAATTGCAAAATCATTTGGTTTGGAAAAAGAACTGGCTCAAGATATATATAAAGCATTTCAGGAACATAAAGAGGTTGCTGATAAAGTTATAAATTTTTCAAATAAACTACTTGCGAATACAAAAGAGGGAATCATCGCTGGTGTAGGTGTATTAATTCTTTTTTGGACTGTGATAAAAGTTCTGGGAATCATAGAAGCATCTTTTAATGACATCTGGGTAGTCAAAAGAC
>CAZYWQ010000150.1:0-6845 GCA_964651675.1 uncultured Candidatus Sumerlaeota bacterium
CCTAACTACATTACAGTAAATGCGACCTTTGCAACATTGGGATGCAAAAATACCTGTCATTTTTGTTCCATCAATAATTTTCACAAAGGTCAGCGTTACTATCGTGATGTTAAAGATGTCACAGAAGAAGTGGCATCCTTCAAAGAACGCTTTTTCATTCTTGTTGATGATAATCTAACTCAAGACCGAGAATTCACCATTGAACTATTAAAGTCACTTGCACCACTTAAGAAAAAATGGGTCACTCAAGCATCGATTGATATTGCAGATGACGACGAACTTTTAAAACTTATGCAAAAAGCCGGTTGTATTGGATTATTTGTAGGATTAGAGACCTTCAGTGAAGAGGCATTATGCTCACAAGAAAAAATAATTAAACGACCGGAACATTATAAGAATGCGATCAAGAAAATTCACAAGTATGGAATCTTTGTTGAATCAGGAATTATTTTCGGATTTGACACAGACAAAAAAGATGTGTTTAGAAAAACACACAATATGCTTAACACGATTGGTATTGATGCCATCCAGGTTTCGATATTGACTCCTCTCCCAGGCACTCCTCTTCATAATGAGATGAAAGGCAGAATAACAGACAACAATTGGGAACATTACGATTATAGGCACAGTGTTTTTACACCAAAATTAATGACTGCCGAAGAACTCCAGGCAGGAACTGATTGGGTAATACGAAAATTCTATTCACCACTGAGTATTCTAAAACGATTATTCAGATGGATAACATTTCCTAAAGGAATGAGAAATTTTGTCTATCCATTTCTGCTCAATATTGCATATTTTAATCGACTAAAGAGTTTTAATATAAAAGGATACGATCCACTAACCAATAAAAGAATGAACAAAAAAACTCTAAGAGAATATATAATTCAAAAATTACTTACATATCAAAAAAAGAGAACTCTGATTTCTCACTAAAAACATTAAAATAACAAATCAGACTATGGAAAAAATAACAGAAGATTTAAATAAACCGAGATACCTTGAACTAATTTTACTTCTCATAACAAGTTTTATCAATATCGTGATAAAGTGCTTCTGGACTAAGTTTGGAATTAATTGCATAACAGCAGATAACATCGAACACATATTTAATATTAGTGCATCGCTTTTATGGGGAATGTACATAATCTGGAGAATGATAAGTGTCAGAGGAATCACAAGAGTCTGGGGACTTCGACTTGATAACTTTCTCAAAGCGATGCATCTATCTTTATTATTTGCAGTTCCAGCAACATTGATTCTCCTAATCTTAGGATGCATTCGAGGTTGTTTACACATTCCAATAGGATTCTGGATAACATTTTTACTTTATCCAATTTGGGGAGTTGTGCAGCAATTCGCACTGCAAGTTCTGTTGAATAACAATCTCCGTCAGATTGTAAAGACAACAGTATTACGAGCAGCAATCGCAACTTTACTATTCAGTATAGCACATATCCCAAATGTTCCTCTTATGATTCTTGTTTTACCATTCGGATTTGTCTCCATATTAATATATGAGCGACATCCCAATATCTGGGCGCTTGGTATTATACACGGTTGCTTAGGAGCATTAGCTTACTATTTAATTTTAGGACAAGATCCTGGTGCTCAAATATTAAATTTTATCCTATCCCATTTCCCCTCATAAATATATTGATTATACAAAGTCACAATTGTAAAAACATACCGTTAGTTCATTCAACTAATCCAAAATAAACCACAAATTAAATTAATGGAGATTAAAAATGAACAAGGCATTAATCAATGATCCTACAGCCATCTTTGTATATCTCATAGCATTAGTTGGATTTGTATTTTTTATTGCCGACAAAAAATATATAAAAAGGATTTTTAACATATTACCATTCGTATTCTGGATATACTTTCTTCCAATGTTATCCACCACATTAGGAATAACACCAAACACCTCACCATTATATGGATGGACATCCAAATATATTCTTTCGACCTGTTTAATCTTATTATTCCTCTCAGTGAACATTCCAGCGATAATGAAGCTGGGATTCAAGGCAATCATATTAATGCTATCAGGCTCATTCGGTATATTCATAGGAGCACCTATCGCCTATTTTATTTTAAAGAGTCATCTTCCTCCAGAAGCCTGGTCTGGTATTGGAGCTTTGGCAGGTAGTTGGATTGGTGGTAGTGCAAATATGTTAGCCATAAAAGAAAGTTTCAATACACCTCTTCAAGTTTTTACACCTGTTACGATAGTAGATATTGTTGTGGGCTATGGATGGATGGCAATCGTAGTTGGTATTTCCGTTTTTCAGCAACAATTTGATAAATGGAACAAAGCCGATACAAAAATTCTTAACGAAGTTAACACAAGAATGAAAGAGATTGAAGAATCAAGAAGTAAACCAACCACGACTTCGCACCTATTAATGATGTTAGGATTAGCCTTCTTAATAGGATTTCTTAGTCTCAAAGCAGGATATTACATCGCTGATTATATAAAAGAATACATACCTCAAGCTGCAGCGGTTTTCTCTGGTAAAACCGTTATGGTTATCCTCGTAACAATAATTGGCATCGGACTTTCATTCACGAAAGTATCTCGATTAGAAGACTATGGCTCTTCAAAAGTTGGATATGTCCTTCTATATTTCTTACTTGCAACAATTGGAGTACAAGCAGATTTGAAGCAAATCGCAGAAGCACCGATGTATATAGCATTAGGAGTAATCTGGTTATCCATTCATGCACTATGTCTATTCATTGCGCTAAAGATTTTCAGAGCACCGATATTTTTTGCTGCTACAGCATCACAAGCCAATATCGGAGGTGCCGTTTCAGCACCAGTTGTCGCAGCAGTTTATCAACCATCATTAGCAGTGGTAGGACTTTTGATGGGAATAATTGGAAGTATAATAGGAACATTTCTTGGACTTGGCGTAGGAATCACTTGTAAAATAATCGCTGGTGTTTGATTACATCAGGATGTTTTTTGGATAGGAGATGGTGATTCCGCAACAGAATTTTTAAGAATCGACTTATCCTTTGCTGGTACTGAGTTCTTAGCATATACTTTTAAATCATAAACCTCAGTCAAACCACAAGATGTGCAGGTAACAAACAAATATTTATCGGAATCGATAATCTTCGGCAAAGGAGTCTTTGAAATAGAAACCTTTCTAATAACAGCCTCTTTACAACGACACTTTGGACAACTGAAATTATCTTTAAGCTGGTCTTCGTAGGTCATTTTATATCCTTTACTTACATTACCTTAAATCTTAAAACATATCCGACATCTCTTATCAAGAAGAAAATCACCACATCGAAACTTTCCCATCTTGTAGGGACAGGACACTGTTCTGTCCATTGTAGGGAACGATCGCAACCATTCCCTACAAATCAAAAAATGTTTTCGATTATCAAGCGCCTACAAATAGTCACGAATAACATTTTTTAATGCCGGAGTTAATCTCATAGTATGACCAGAAATTAGAATCTTCTTTAATTCGGCAATTCTTACGAACAATCCATCGATTATTTCATCAGGATTGATATTCATTTCACTATCATAGATACATTTATAAATCCTAATAAATTCGTAGTCAGTTTCAGGACAGCCTTTAATATCTCCCACAAAACTCAGTTCAACCCCCTTCACACCCAACTCTTCCTCTAATTCTCTTATTGCAGCATCCTCATAACTCTCACCCACATTCAAATGACCAGCGGCTGATACATCCCAATGCTTCGGATAACTATCTTTTAAATGACTTCTCTTCTGAATGAACATCTCCCCTTTTGAATTTAGAACGATAATATGAACTGCCCGATGGAAAAGTTGTTGTTTATGGATGTTCGCCCTTGTCTCTTTCCCAATAACATTATTGTTTTCATCAACAACATCTAAATATTCCGTATTTGCATCATGAATAGTCATTGAAGCAGTCCAGGATTAGGGAATACAACTTAAATAGGAAAAGATTCAGTTATTAAAATTAATTAAAAAAAGAAATCAAATTCTTATTACCCAGGGTATTCTACCCTGGGCTAAAATATTATACCCTTTCAGGGTATAGGAAAAACATAAATAATAAAATTAACTCAGCTTCTTCTTGATGAATTCCTTTGCCTTATTTATTGCTTCAGGTAACTTCTCAGGATTTTTTCCACCAGCTTGTGCAAAAGTAGGCTTGCCACCTCCACTCCCTTCCAATTCTTTCCCAATCAGTTTAGCTACTTCACTCGCATTAATCTCACCACTCAGAGTTTTTGACACACCTATTACAATATTTAATTTTGCACCCTTAGTTGCAATTATACTAATTCCCGAAGGAAGATGACTCATTGTAATATCAGAAAGATTTCTCAAATCGTTCATCTTCATCTCTGGAATTTCTGTATAGAAAAATTCTGCCTTTCCAATTTTTTCTTTTTTATTCGGAATTTCTTCCAAGATTCTTGTCTGGATATCCTTTTGATGAATCTTATCAATCTCTTTTTTTAATTCCTTATTCTCATCAACCAATTTCTTCAATCTATCAGCAATTTCCTCTTTCCCAACACTCAATGTTTTTGTAACATTATCAACGATATGTCTTATCGAAAGATTATATTTGAACGCCTCATCGCCAGTGATTCCCTCTATTCTTCTTATACCTGCAGCAACAGAATATTCATTCAGAATAATAAACTGTCCGACCTGACTTGTATTTTCAAGATGTGTTCCACCGCAAAATTCCAAACTTTCATCTCCCATTTTAATTACCCTGACTACCTCACCATATTTCTCACCAAACGGTGCAACAGCTCCCATTTCTTTTGCTTCATCGATAGGTAAAGTCATCTTCTCAATATTAAGATTCGAAATGATATAATCAGAAACAATCTTTTCCACCTTTTCCAAATCCTTTTTCGGAACAGCCTTATTATGTGTAAAATCGAATCTGAAATTTTTTGCCGATACATAAGAACCAGACTGTTTGATATGAGTCCCCAGAACCTGTCTCAGAGCAGCTTGTAGGAGATGAGTAGCACTATGATTCCTTGCAATTGCCAGACGATTATTTTCATCAACCGAACATTTTCCTACTGTATGAACTTTAACATTTCCCTTAGTCACTTTCCCAAAATGCCTATAAATCCCTGCAGCAGTTTTTTGCACATCGCCTATTTCGACATACCCTTCATCTGTTTCAATGAATCCGATGTCACCAACCTGACCACCAGCCTCTGCATAAAAAGGTGTCTCTTTAACTACAACTTCAACAGGATCACCTTCCTTCACCGAATTAACCACAACCTTATCCTTAACCAGACACACTATTTCTGATTTGGTAAACAGTGTCTCATAGCCAAAAAATTGTGTCGGACCATATTTCTCTAACATATCATCAAACAATTTTTCATCCTCGATAAGTTCTGCACCTTTCCAGGACTTCCTTGCCAACTCTTTTTGCGAATCAAGATTTTTCTGAAATCCCTCCTCATCCACCTTTAATCCATTCTCATCAGCAATCTCATAAGTCAAATCCACAGGAAAGCCATAAGTGTCATAAAGTTCAAAAACAAACTTTCCATCAATCAGATTTTTACCTTCATCTTTAAGCTGCTTAATATGACTATCAAGCATCTTCAAACCTTTATCGATTGTTTTATGAAATCTTTCTTCTTCAAGCTTAACGATTTCCTCGATCCTCTTTGGATTTTCCTTCAACTCAGGATAAGCTTTTCCCATCCTTTCAACAACCGTATCAACCGTTTTATAAATGAATGGATCCATAACACCAATTTTTTTACAATGCCTAACAGCCCTGCGTAAAATCCTACGCATCACATATCCTCTACCCTCATTCGAAGGAATCACACCTTCATTAATCGTAAAAGTAAGTGCCCTAATATGATCGGCAATAACATTGATAGACATCTGATATTGACTATCCTTATAATAATCAATCCCAATCAACTCACAAACCTTATTAACAATCGGTAACATAATATCATTTTCATAAAGACTATTCGAACCTTGAACAATCATAGCAAGTCTCTCGAGACTCATCCCGGTATCGATTCCACGATTAGCAAGAATTGGTCTTGAACCATCAGGTTGCTGGTCATATTGCGGAAAGACCAAATTCCAGAATTCAAGATACCGCTCACAATCACACCCAACATAGCAATCAGACTTACCACAACTTCTCTCAACTCCCAGATCAATATGAAGTTCACTACAAGGTCCACAAGCACCTGATTCACCAGCCGGACCCCAGAAATTATCCTTTGCTCCCAAACGAACAATTCTATCCTTTGATAAACCAATAAGAGTATGCCAGATATCAAACGCCTCATCATCATCCTCATATATCGAAACATAAAGTTTATCTATAGGCATTTTAACAACATTAATCGTAAAGTCCCAAGCCCATTCGATCGCTTCTTTTTTAAAATAATCACCAAACGAAAAATTCCCAAGCATCTCAAAGAAAGTATGATGTCTGAGAGTTTTCCCAACATTCTCAAGGTCGCTTCCTTTTCCAGAGACACGCAAGCATTTTTGACAGGTTGTTGTTCTTTTATAAGGAACTGGAACCGAACCCGACCAATACGGCTTGATTTGAACCATACCAGCAGTCGTAAAGAGCAGTGTTGGGTCATCATAAGGAATCAAAGATGAACTCGAAATATGTTTATGATTTCGCTCCACAAAATAATCGATGAATATCTTCCTCAATTCATCTGAATTCAACATAAAGCAATCTCCAACATTGTAAAATTTGCAATGCTACACTATTTCGAGCTTAATCAAATGTCAAACTTTAAATAAAATGTTACAGATGAAATAAAAAAATAAATTATACTTGACC
>CAZYWQ010000151.1:0-2170 GCA_964651675.1 uncultured Candidatus Sumerlaeota bacterium
ACATACATCTTTCTGCAAATAGTCGTCCACTCTGCCATATGGAGATTGCTGAGTTCTGTCTTGCTCGGAATCCCGTTGGCAGTTCTGACTGGCAAACTGGTGAATCGGATTGCCGGTCAGAAAAACATGTTCGATAGAAGTCGGAAAGCTATTCAAGAACATGATCCTGGTCTGTGGAAGGAAATGACGAAAGTGTGGAGTGACCGGCGACGATCACAATCGCAAGTCGCTGCCGCGTCAAGAACCAAAGAAAAACAGTGGAATGACCAACGGCGATCACAATCGCAAGTCGCTACTGCGTCAAGAACCGAAGAGAAACATAAGTTCAGTATCATGCATATTGCGTTATCACAGTACGAAGCCGATGAGGTGTTGTCGGACTTGAGAAGACAATTCCCGGGCTGCATTGCAGAGGCCAAGATTCATGTTGCATCAGATGGCATTCTTGTCGACATAGTTACCTCGGAGATCACTGAAAGTACATGGCGCGCAATGATAAAAGCAACGGGCTCGGTTGGCAATATTGAGATGCGGTAGTGACGTTAGCGCATGACCCGTTGTCGAACCCATTTGGAGAGAAAACGTACATACTGAACTATAGCGTTAAGTGCGACTTCGCATTAGCTCCGTCACTACACTCTGCGGACAACCCTAAGCGGCTCATACTTAACATTAGAAATCATAGTTTCTTAATGAACCAAATCAAAATATCTGAAATATTTCAATACACACCTCTACTCGTCCCTGATTAAAAATGTCAGGAACATGTCTCAAGAGTGGATATTGTGTACAAGTTTAAGATTCCGAAACAAGTTCGGAATGACACTACCATTTAGACGAAAATTTATGGACAATAATTTTTAAAAATTGATAATGCTATGTTACAGTTTTCCGTAATATTAATTTGAGATAAAAAGGAGTTTCGTATGATTGTATCGCATTTAAATAATGTTGAAGGAGTTAAAGTAGAAAGCAAAGATGCTAAGGATGTTTTAATGAAGGTTTTGATCTCTGTAAAAGAAGGTTGGGAAGATTATGTGATGCGTGTGTTTGAGGTCGAAAAAGGTGGATATACTCCTAAACATTCTCATCCCTGGCAACACATAATTTTTATCATCTCCGGCAAAGGGATTTTGTACTTAAAGGGTGAAAATCATAAGGTCGAAACAAATGCATTTGCATACATTCCACCTAATGTAGAACATCAATTTTCAAATAATGAGGATGAGAAACTCAGGTTTATTTGCATTGTCCCCAAAGAAGGGCATAAATAATTTCGAAAAAATGCCGATTAATATTATAAGTGCTATTTTTGTTATCAACTCTTTCCAAGAGAAGATTGTTTTGGGGAATTAGTTTGTTTAGTAATTCGGGTATAGTTTTTAACTGTGAATCGAAGTTGTCGAGATTTGGGATTTTAACATTCTGGATTTTCTTCTTAATAATAACCAACCTTTTTTCTGATACCTATTATGTAGCCACAGATGGAAGTGATACAACAGGAGATGGTTCGGAAGAATATCCCTGGGGAACTATCACTTATGCTTTAGACCATTGTAATGATGACAGCATAATATTGGTAAAGCCTGGCACATATAATGGGCGTATTCGTATAAGAGGGAATTTTACTCAAGGTGTGATTGTCCGCTCAGAAATTTCTTATCAAGCAGTTCTTCGGCATAATGCTACTGTTCTTACTATTTTTGAAGGCGAAGGAATTACTATCGAGGGATTTGATATCGCTCATAGTGGTGAAGGATCAGGAGCTCTTGTTATCCAGATTCAAGATGCTGATTCTCAACCCGGAACTGAACCGTATACAAATCGTATTACTATGAGAAATAATATCATCCACGATAGTTACAATAATGATCTTCTGAAGGTTAATAATGGAGCGGGAGATATTACCGTCGAGGGGAATATTTTTTATAATCAATATGGCTCTGATGAACATATTGATATTAATAGTGCGAGAAATGTTGTTGTTCAGGATAATATCTTTATGAATGATTTTGAGGGGAGTGGTCGTTCAAATCCGAATAACACGAGTAGTTTCATTGTGGTTAAGGATAGTAATGGAACGGATGATGCAAATCTTGGTTCAGAAAATATAACTATTCGTAGAAATGTATTTTTAAATTATCAAGGTTCTTCGGGATGTTATTTTGTT
>CAZYWQ010000151.1:2180-6815 GCA_964651675.1 uncultured Candidatus Sumerlaeota bacterium
TTTTGTTTGGAGAAGATGGAAAAGATTATTACGAAGCTTATGATGGATTTGTAGAAAATAATTTGTTTATTGGAAATTCTGAAAATACGATTCGTGCTGCATTCGGAGTAAAGGGCTGTAGGGATATTGACTTTCGGCATAATACTGTCGTTGGAGATTTGCCGAATTTGGCTTTTGCAATGCGACTGAATCGTGAAGGCGATAATCTTGTTGTTCAAAACATTAATTTTTACAATAATATTTGGTCGGATCCGACTGGTACTATGGAAGATTTTTCTGATACTCCACCTGCCGATACTTCTTCATTCGAATTGTTGAGGAATCTTTATTGGAATGCGGGAAATGAAATCCCTACTGATTCTGGTGAGTTAATAAATTATACAGATGATGTTAGTGCGGTTCTCGGTAATCCGCAATTAGGCTCTCAGTCAGGATTAGTGCTTCCTCATTGGAATTCAACAACAGGATATTTTGAGGATGGATCAGCTACAATTAGAGAGGCTTTTGTACGATTGGTGAATTTGTATGGCACACCTCAGGATGGAAGTTCCGCTATAAATTCTGCGAATATGGAACATACTGTCTCAGAAGATATTTTAAGTAAATCGAGACCTTCGGGTGGTGTTTCTGATTTGGGAGCTTTGGAAGTTCAGAGTCAGACAGATGTTCCGACTAATATGTGGACGATTTATCGGTAGTTTTTTTATCAAAGCCTGGTAATGATTTTAAATAGATTTATCTTTTGTTATTTAATGGAAGGGATTAGTGATGAATAAGAAATTTTTATTTTTTTCTATGATAATATTTACCTTTTTCTTTGCAGTTGATGGTTATTCCCAGACTCTGGAACTTTATGGAACCTTTAATGCTATGGGAGTTATTGTCAGTTTCAATGTGTCGGACGATCCTGATTGGGATGCTTCAGCATTGCTTGAGTTTAGAACAGGAGGAAATGATTTTAAACCTGGATTTCCATTGAGTCGTGTTGATGATGACCGCTTTGTTGGAAGTATTTTTTGGCTGAATTCGGGAACAAACTATGATATTAAAGTTACATTGTCCGATCCTGATGCAGGTCCTCTTGATGGAATTGTTCTTGAGTTATCACATTCGACTCGTTCTGAAATTTCAGTTCCAACACCTGTCAACAGTTTTTATGTTGCAACTAATGGAAGTGATAATCCACCTAATGATGGTTCAATAGCGAATCCTTTTGCGACCATATCGAGAGCATTGCAAGAGGTGCAATCGGGTGATGCAATAGTTTTGCGTGAAGGAATCTATTATCAAGGTGACATTGATATATCACTTTCTGGATCAGAAACAGCGCCAATTATTATTCAAAGTTTTCCGAATGAAACAGCAGTTTTAGATGGTGCTGATCCTTCGACTTTCAGTTGGACTGCTTTGGGGAATGGAGTTTATAGTACTGTTGTTAATGTCCCTAATACTCATCTTGTTACAGCTAATGGTCAGCGACTTTATCCGTACCAGAGTTATAGCGATTTACAGAGCCTTTCTTGGGGGATTCCTGGATTTTATGCTGATGGAACTACTGTGTATGTTCATTTAGATGGGGATGAGGATGTTAATCCGAATGATGCTTTTATGATTGTTTCGAGATATAACAAGGCTTTTGAGATGAATGGTGCATTTATTTATTGTCTGAATCTGACTTTCCGACATTTTGGACAGGGTAGTTATGCAAAAGCTATTTATTTAAATAATGGTGATGATAATCTTTTTGATGGATGTACTTTTGCAGTTAATGATGTTGGAATAGGAATGAAGCGAGATGTTCACCGTAATGTCATCCAGAATTGTGAGTTTTATGATACTGTATTTGATTGGGACTGGGATGCTGTGAAAGGTGGAAGTGGATTAGAAACGGGTGGTGTGGTGTGTTACGATCCGATGACAGGTCGAGGAAATATAATTCGTCGCAATAAATTCCACGATTATTTTGATGGTTTGAATTGTAATCCATCATCTACAGGTGGATTAACTAATGAAACGGATATATATGAGAATCTTGTTTACAGATGTGGTGATGATGGTATCGAGGCTGATGGTTATTCAAGCAATGTTCGTATCTATAGTAACACATTTTATGATGTTTTGGCTGGTATATCATTGGCACCTACATATACTGGTCCAACCTATGCTATACGCAATCTGATATATAGGACTGGAGTTGGGAATAATATTTATTCTGGTTTGTCTTTTAAATTTAATAGTGGTTATGATACTTCAGGTCCGATGTATCTTTTTCATAATACCTGCGATGCATTTTTAGAAGGTAATAATGGATTATACATTAAATCTCCGGGTTCCTGGAGTGTTATCTATTCACGCAATAATATCTGGTCTGGTACGGAATATTCTATATCGAATTCTAATCCTTCCCAGCCAGTTGATCTTGATTATGATAATTTATATACAACTCTTGAGAATGAATTGGTTTGGTGGTCAGGACTGACTGATAGGCATCTTGAGACTTTAGGTGAAGTACAGAGTGTGTTGGGTCAAGAACTTAATGGATTGAATGAAGAACCACAATTTTATAATTCGGCTTCGGGGAATTATACTCTCAAGGCAAGTAGTTTATTGATTGATAAAGGATTGTTTATTCCTAATATTAGTGAGCCTTATAACGGTTCAGCACCTGATATAGGTGCTTTCGAATATTCATACTCTTCAGATGTTGAGAGTTGGTTTTTGTGGAAGTAATGATGTATTAAATTTTTTAATAAGTAAAACACAGTTTATCTTTTTTATTCATATTTTTTATAGGGTTTTACTTCTTCATCTCGTTTGATTGATTCTTTGAGTCTGTTCATTTCTCCTTCAACATCTTTTGATAACTCAATTGCTTTTGTATATTCTTCAATTCTCACATATTTTTTAGTTAACTCAAAAAGATCATTAAGATAAGCCACGCTATCCTCATCCAATTTTTTACCATATTCCAGTTTGAAATTTTTAACTTTTTCATCCAGTTCAAAAAGTATATTTACTGCTTTTTCTTTATTTGTTCTTCGTTCTAATCTATCAACAACATATTTCATATCATCGACCATATTGTAAGCCGATTCCAGATCACCCTGATCAAAATAGTCGGTCGATTGCTGATACATTTTAACATAATCTATGTAATCATCCATCAAATGTACATCAGGATTAATCGTTTCTAATTCGTAAACTTTGAATTCGAGTTTGCTTATTTCCTCAGCACATCTCTTCATTTCGGCTAATTTCGTTGCAGCATCCGATAATTTCTTCAATTCCTCACATACTTTAATAGCTTCCTTATAGTTATGTTCCTCATCTTTGAGTATAGTTGCATCTTCAAATAACATTTTGGCTCTGTCATATTCATCAGGAGTATAGATACTGCCTTTCACGTTCGTGAATTTATCAAAGGACATTTTGGCTTGATAATATTTGTCACCAGTCTCTATAAGTAAATCTAATAGTAAAGAATTCACATCATTTTTGACCTTGTACGATTTTACGATACATCTTCTGAATTTGCGTTTGTCGTAGTATTTCTTAGCCTTTTGAAAATTCTTTCTTATCCGCAAATACTTTTTGAGATTTTTATCTTTGTCGTAATTCAGCTCCATAGTATCTATGCTGTTTTCAGCTTCATCAAAGACGATTTGCGCCTGTTTTGGTGCGGTATCTCGCTTTAATTTGTAGTTTTTACATCCTGCTATTGAAAACAATAAAATGATACTTAATAAAAATGCTGAAAACAACTTTAAGTATTTGCATCTTGATTTCATAACTGAATTCTCCACATTTTCTTGTTTAAATTACTTAATAATAAACAATATTAAATGCAAGTGAATTATTTTCACTATTAATATTCAATCAGAAGAATATAATTGTGCAAGGAATTTCGTTGAGCAGAAGCTTTTGGCGGATTTCTGATATGAAGGACTTCATAATAAACAATATAACAAAAAACGGTTAGCAGTAAGGACAGAACAATGTTCTGTCCCCACATTAAATACAATCCTTTATTAATATTTAAAGAATAGGAAAATATTTTTCCATTTCATATTCAGTCACTTGAATACGATACTCTTCCCATTCCTTCTTTTTCAAATCGATAAATCTATTAAATATATGATCACCTACGGATTTCTTGAGGAACTCACTATCCTCAGCGATTCTAATAGCCTCTCCCAAATTTCCGGGTAATGATTCGATGCCACGCTCTTTTCTCTCATTTTCTGATAGATTGTATAAATTTGTATCGAGAGGTTTTGGCAATTCATAACCTTTTGTAATTCCTTCGAGTCCTGCCGAAAGCATAACTGCGAAAGTCAAATAGGGATTACAAGCTGGATCAGGACATCTTAATTCAGCACGAGTTGCTTTTTCCTTACCGGGATGGTATGCAGGAACTCTTATAAGGGCAGATCTGTTTCGTTTCGACCAGGCGATGTATACAGGTGCTTCATAGCCCGGAACAAGTCTTTTGTAGGAATTTACCCACTGTGCAAAAATGCAACTCATTTCTTTTGCATGTGTGAGCTGACCAGCTATAAATTTCTTCGCAGTGTCACTCAGATAGTATTCGTCGTTGTTATCATAAAATGAATTTTTATCTCCATTGAATAAGGA
>CAZYWQ010000152.1:0-6750 GCA_964651675.1 uncultured Candidatus Sumerlaeota bacterium
TTCCCATGATCGATTAGGAAGACATCTGTATTTTCAAGTCCATATTTAGAGATTAATTCATCATTGATTTTAATCGAGTTTGTTTTTGCCAGGTTAATACCACCATTGATATAAACGCCCGGGTCTCTGCCCCCAAGGATGTTCTCAGACCTGTAGATAGTTCCTACGATAATTAGAAAGAGTATGGATATGAATAGAATTACGCTTTCGGATTTGGAGATGTTATTACATTTTGAAGTTGGATAATTTTTCGATTTTAGAATCAATGTGATTAATAGAAATATGATTATGTTGATGGTAAATAATAAATATATAGAGAACAGTGAGTTTTCGGATAAAATTAATCCGATTATTGTTGAGATTATGATGGTTATATTTACGGGTATGATGATGATATCGATGATGGAGAAATTTTGATTTTGAGATTTTGCAAATAGTTTTAGGATTGCGTATCCTGGAAGATAGAATAGGAAAGCGATAGCGAAAATAGTTTTTATCAATAATAAAATTATGGATAGGATTGAGTGAATCATTTGATTATTTTGATTTAAGTTAACAGCATTTTTTATATTTTATGCAGATGTTTGCAATATTTTTTTGTTGCAAGGTGAGAGAATCATTGAGAAGTGTAAGGCAGTTTAAGAATAGGAGCAGAGAGTTACGATGAAGGAAACAAAGTTTGAAGAGTTGGTCGAGATTATGCAGAAGTTGCTTAGCGAGGAGGGATGTCCGTGGGATAAGGAACAGGACCATATTTCATTGAGGCAATATTTAATCGAAGAGGCGTATGAAACACTCGATGCAATCGATCAGGAGGATTATGAAGCATTGCGCGAAGAGCTTGGTGATTTGCTTCTGCAGATAGTTTTTCATTCAGAACTTGCTCGTAAAAATAATAAGTTTAATATTTATGATGTTATCAGAGGAATTTGTGATAAATTAGTTGAACGGCATCCGCATGTATTTGGGGATGTTAATGTTTCTGGCTCAAAAGAAGTACTGATTAACTGGGAGATGTTGAAGAAAGACCAGAAGCGACAGCAAGGTAAAAGTATTTTGTCAGGTGTTCCAAAAGAATTACCTGGTTTATTAAGGGCTCATCGAATTCAGGAGAAAGCGGCAAGAGTTGGTTTCGATTGGTCTAATTTTAGTGATGTTCTTGATAAGGTTAAGGAGGAAATTGAGGAGTTTAAGGAGATTTGTGATACGGATAATAAGGATAAGATCGAAGAGGAAATCGGAGATATCTTTTTCGCTCTCGTTAATGTTGCACGATTTAAGGATATTAATTCCGAATATGCGATCAGGAAAACGATTGATAAGTTTATAAAGCGATTTAATTTTATTGAGGCGAAGGCTGAAGAGATGAATAAGGATCTTAATAATATGTCTCTTGAAGAAATGGATAAAATCTGGGAAGAATCGAAAAATAGCGATGATTGTTGAGTAAATATTATCCGCTCTATCTTTCTTGAACAGTGATGGATATGTGCAAGAGAAAACTCATATACATTCATCTTTGCATTATTGTTATTCTGACTTTTGTTAATTTTTGGGGATCTCTCGCAAATCATTTTACTTATGATGATAGACTTGTTATTTCGGAGAATGATTATTTTCAGAGTCTATTTAGCTTCAGGAGCTTGTTTGGTAAGAATTATTTTAAATTTTCTGGGGAGTCCACTTATAGATTAATTGTCACATTAACTTATCTGATTGATTATAAAATCTGGGGATTGAGTTCATTTGGTTTTCACTTCACTAATCTTTTTTTACATCTTGCTACTGCAATTGCTCTTTATTTTTTTACATCTTTGTTATTCAAAGAAAAGAATGTAGCATTTGTTTCCGTACTGATTTTTTCTGCACATCCCATTCATTCAGAGGTAATTAATGCAATTGGATTCAGGGAAGATACACTATGCACCTTGTTTTATATTCTGTCGCTTAGTTTTTTTGTGCAATTGTTTAAGAGTAAAAATGGAAAGTACAATATAATTTATCTGATTATTGCTGTGGTTTCATTTATCATTTCTGTTTTTAGTAAGGAGATGGGGATAACACTTCCGCTTATTCTTGTTCTTTATTTTAGTCTGTTTGGGAAGAAATCTGTGAGTGTTAAGCGATTTGTTGTTTATTCGATTCCGTTTATTGTTATAGTTTTATTTTATGCAATAGTTCGTTTTGGGATTCTGACTGTTCCACCGCCTGAAGAGGCTCATTATCAGGGTGGAAGTTTCATTAATAATTTTTTAACGATGAGTAAGGTCTTTATTTATTATGTTTTTGCATTGTGCTTTCCTTTTAGACTTAAGATTCAGTATGATTTCCCCTCAGCAACAGGTCTTTCCGATGTTCTGGCGATTGTCTCAGTAGTGGCGTTAGTTTTTATAATTCTCTTTGCTATATATCTGAAGCGATATTCAAGGATATACACTTTTTCGATCTTGTTTTTCTTTGTAACACTTCTGCCTGTTTCAAATTTGATTCCGATAATTAATTTTGTGGCTGAGAGATATCTGTACCTTCCTTCGATTGGATTCTGTTTTCTATTATCATTTTTAATCAATAAGATTAAGTTGCCTTCTGTAAAATATGTTATCTTAATAGTTCTTCTTTGTTTTTATTTTGTGATTAATTATAAGCAGAATAAGGTATGGGGAGAAGATTTATCTTTATGGGAAAAGGCAGTTCAGGATGCGCCAGATTCTTTTAGGGTCAGATATAATCTTGGAAGTGCATATAGATTAGAAAAGGATTATAAAAAGGCTGCGGAACAGTTTGAGAGAGCTATTAAGCTGAATCCGAAATATATCGACGCTTATTCTTCGCTTGCGAAAACATACTATGATCAGGGAAAGATAGAAGATGCAAAAAGAATATTGCAGAATTCTTTGAATATAGCTCCTGAGGAACCGAAGGTTTATCTGAATTTGGCAAATACTTTTAGAGTTTGTAATGAGGATGAGATTGCAATCAACCTGATAAATCGTGCTATAGAATTGGATCCGAATAATCCACAATGTTATTTAAAATTAGGAGCTATTTATGGTGAGATGAAAAATTATAAGAGTGCGATAGAGTCGTTTAATAAGATGATAGATCTGGATGCAAATAATCCGAAAGGGTATTCGAACCTGGCAAATGCCTTAAGATTGAATGGTAATTTATCCGAAGCTGTGGAGAATTATAAGAAGGCGATTCGGTTAAATCCGGATGACTTCAGCTCTCACTTTAATCTTGGCGGATTATATTTTAAAATCGGAGAGCCTGAGAGGGCAGTGGGGGAGTTTAAAAGGGCAAAGAGTATTAATCCTGAATCATTGGATGTTCGTTATAATCTGGCGATTTCTTTTTTACAGATGGATGATAAAGAAAATGCAAGAAATGAGCTGGAGGAGATATTGAGAATTGATCCTAATTATAAACAGGCGTTGATTAAATTGGAAGAGAATGAATGGACAGAATAATGGACAGAGAAAATGGACAGAATGGATGGACGGAACGATGGACAGAAAAGATGGACAACAGGCGGCTTTCGGCTCTATGCCTATAGATGGGGGGATTCTGTGGGGGTGATTAATCAGAATTTTTTTTCTGAGTATGTCTTGGTTGGTATTATTTTCATCTCGTAACCATCGGTGATTAATTTTATGGTGCCGTTAAGGTCTGTTCTGTAGATTGTAGCGCCAATTTTTTCTAACCGCTTTAAAACCTCTTCTCTTGGATGTCCAAATCGGTTATGTCGTCCAACTTCTATAATGGCTACCTTCGGTTTCACTGCATTTAAAAACTTGGTTGTAGTACTTGAGCTGGAACCATGATGTGGAACTTTTAATACATCGCTTTTTAAATCAAATCCTGTGTTTATGATATTGTATTCCGCTTCATTTTCAATGTCACCACACATTAATATGCTAAAATCCTTGTAGATAAGTTTGAAGACAACCGATTTACTATTTCCTGAATAAAAATCGAAGTTTTCTTCATCAGGATGAATGACATACATTTCTATATTTTCAAACATATCAATTCTATCCCATCTTCTGAGAATCCGAAAATCAATTTTGTGCTCCTTAATATACTTGAGAAAATCAATGTACAGATCCGTAGTGTGCATATCTCCATTGGCAAGACATAGATCGACATTGAATGTTTTTACGACATCGCACAGTCCGCTTAAGTGGTCAGCATCTGGATGAGTAAGAAGCATACAATTAATCGTGTTCACACCTCTTTTCATCAAGAATGGTTCAACGATGTATTTACCTGCTTCACCAGGTCCTCCATCAACAATCATATTTTTCCCATCTGGAAATTCAAAATAGGTGCAGTCTCCTTGCCCAATGTCGAGAAATGTAATCTCAAGCGTATCTGATGAACCTGTTAGCTCAGAAATTGCTCTTGGAGTTGTAATCCAGTAATTAAAGAATAATAAAACAATTAATGCCAGAAACAAAATGAGAAGGCGGATTCCTTTTTGTGTCTTACTCCATTTCTCACTTTTCCATTTGTATAAAATGTACCCAATCATAAAGTAATATAAAAATATAACGGGATATGATAAGTTCGGATAATGTATGGCTGATATGGATAAAGAGGAGAAAAAATCGGTGACGATGCGAATTATTGATAACAACAATGAATTGACTTCATTAAATAGAGAACCAATCGGTGGTATAATGAAGCCAAAGATTAATGAGAAAAAGGCGATGTAGATAATTCCGAATAGAATTGGAATAACGAGAATATTTGAGGCATAACCAATAATACTCAGGACATTAAAGTAATGTATTACCAATGGCAAAACGAAGATCTGAGCTGAAGCTGAACCTATAATGGTATTCCTGATAAAATAAGGCTTGAATTTAATAACCTCAAGCATTTTGGTTGTCATAAGAAGTATTCCAATTACTGCTAAGAACGATAATTGAAAGCTCGCTTGATAAAGAAGTCTTGGTTCAAACAACAAAAGAATGAAGGCTGAAAATGATAAAACATTATATGGGCTTGGTTCTCGTTTTACAAGGAACGAAAGCATATAGCAAATTCCAATTATAGATGCTCGAACAACTGATGGTCTGAATCCTGTTAGCATCGCATATAATATAATAAACAATATAGTGATGATGGAAGTGATACTTCGTTTCACTTGCAATATTCGTAATGTGAAAAAGAATATTACTATTGCAATTCCTATGTGCAAACCACTCACAGCGAAGATATGCATTATCCCACATCGGATAAATTTATCCTTTTGCGATTTTTCTAACCCTATCTTTTCTCCGAAAAGCATCGCTAATAACAACGAGGCATCTTCATCTCCCATATCTTTATAAAAATATCTTTTAATCCGATGTTTGATGCCCAATATCATCTCAAAAGGTTTGTGTTCTATTTGGAAATTCAGGATGGATTCGGGATATTTGATAAATGTAACTGCATAAATATCCATTCTTTCGAGATATTCTTTGTAATCAAATAAATCCTCTGTTGTTGCCTCTTCGGGTTCCACCAAAGTCGTATCTATACTTATCTTGTCGCCATAACTCGGTGTTTTATCCTGAAATCCTTCATAGGCGGATTCTTTAACATAAACTCTTATCTTGCCCGGGAATTTGATCTTGAAGTTCTTGAAGAAAAAATTGATTTTACCAATTTCAAATCGGAGATAGTCTTTTTTAGCGATAGGATCAGAGATAATTTCTCCTTCGATTTCCAGTCGCTGAATGCCGATGAATTTATCAATGAAATTGCGATTGCGCGACTGCCTTGAATCAACCACATTCATTCGAAATATGCCGAACATCGCTATCAGACAGAGGATGAGGAATAGTGATACATCTCGCTTCTTCGCATAATTCAAAAAATAAATTATCACACCAGTGAAAAGGATAAAACAGATGACTAAGTACCAGACAGGAAAAGAGATGATTTTCCCAATTAGTAATCCGATGATGTAAGCTATCGTAGTGTAGAGGAATGGCTGTTTCATTTAAATTTTCTTTTTGATAAAAAATAGCAATGCTATTGTTAAAATCACTGTGAATAAAAACAATAGAATGCCGATAATAAAAACCTTTGATTTATACCGAAAGATAACATTATGTTTCCCTTCAGTTAAATAAACTCCTCGCAGGATATAATTTGTTTTTAATATCTTCCTCTTTTCTCCATCTACTATTGCTTTCCATCCAGGATAGAAGGTGTCTGATAAGACAAGTAGTGCATCGGAGTCGCTGTTTGTTTCAATCTGGATTTTATTTGGCGTGTAATCTATAATTTTTACAGAGTCATTAAGTTCTTTATTGTTTTTTATTTCGAAATTTGTATCTTCTGTGATGAACGCGGTTTTTGAAAAATTCACATCTTTCTCTGACATTTTTTTGAGAACAGCTTCATCTGTTTCAAGTTTTTCGACATTGTGAACTAAAAATGCCCTCTGTATGCACTCAAGATTTTCATGTATCTCATATTCATCGTCCTCAAAGACCCTCCTGAAGCGGGTTTCATCGTTCACTTTGCAAAGAGTGACATTCATCACAATCCAAACAACATTACGATTTGTCTGAGTAAACTCTATTCTTTTTGGGATAAATGGTTCTTCAAATTCAATCTTGGCAATATAATTGCATACTTCTTTATCGCGATTGTTAAAATTCGTAATCCAGCAATTTGCCTTTGTTATAGCTTTGTGTTTTGCATCGATGCCATCACCAATCCACCAATCAGCCGTCTCAATCCCAGCTC
>CAZYWQ010000153.1:0-2005 GCA_964651675.1 uncultured Candidatus Sumerlaeota bacterium
GAACTGAAGCGTTATATATTTCCAATCATTGGTGTCATCAAGAACATCTATCGTTTCTGAAGTGCTATAAACTAATTCTTCACCAGCGACGATGTTGATCGCACTTCCTGTCGATTGAAAATCGATAAAGAAAGAATAGTCCACGCTATTAATATTCCAATTCCACACAAACTTTGCCATACTCCCAATACTGACTGGGAATGAATCTACAGCAAATGCGAATTGAATGTATTGAAAGGGACCATTAGTAGGATTCTCGTAATTGGTTTCACCAACAGAAAGGCTTTGTCCAGTCGTCAGCTTATAAGAATATATTCCATTAAAAGCTTTCTCTGTCGTTGTAGTACCATCTTCATTTGTAAAAGTTAAAGCAGGTGTAGTGGGTGGATAAGCATCAAATGTATCGATAGAAGAACTATCAAAATCTAATCCATCATCGAAATTTTCATCAATCCAAACATTTCCTGAAGAAATAATTCCAATCAAAAAAAACAAAATCGTCAGAAAAAAAATTAATTCCCTTTTAATAAAAAACATATTCCTTTACGCTATAGCATCATAGAGAGTCACAATATTTTCAGGTGGTACTCCAACGAGGATGTTATGGATTTGTGTAAACACAAATCCGCCTCCAGGTGCAAAGATTTCAATCCGCTCTTTTGCCTGATCAGCAATCTGCTGAGGAGTTCCTGAGAAAAGAATTGTTTGGGTCTCAGAACCACCACCCCAAAATGTGAGATCTTTTCCAAATGCCTTTTTGAGAAATACAGGGTTCATTCCCCTTGCTGTAGTCTGCACAGGATTTAAAATATCAACACCTGCATCAATCAAATCCGGTATCAAATCCGAAATAGCACCACAAGAATGCAAAAACACTTTATAGTTACTATTCTTTTTTATATATTGATAAATTTCTTTGTGGTAAGGCTTAACCAATTCCCGATACATATCAGGTGAAACAACCGATCCCTGTTGAGTGCCAAGGTCATCTCCGACCTGAATGATATCGATGTTATCACCAACCGCCTCGATATAACACTCCAATGACGAAATCCAATGTTCCGTAAGAAGAGAAAAATAATGATGCATCAGTTTTTTCTCTGTTATCATAAGCAAAAGAGCTTCTTCATACTCAAAATCAAATTGAGCCTGCTCAATAATGTTTCCACCAAATGCTCCGAGAATCGCTTTATCTGTACTTTCTCGAAGTTCCTTTGAGCGTTTTTTAAGATATTCAAATTCTTCATCATCAATCTTAGGAAATTCAAACTTGTCTATCTGTTTCGGATCACGAACTCCATTTAAAGGATGACAAACCTGATAAAACACATAGCTTGATTCAGGACGATAAGCAATTACCTGTCCATTTTCCTTTATAGCCTCACCATCTTTATGCGGCACTGGATGAAAGTTTGCTGGATATGTGCAGGAACTACCGTCTGGCAACTTACCAGATCGTTTATTCTTAATAGAAAATCCAAAAGCAGGGCATAATCGGTGAAGTTGAACGACATCTGCATTAAATCTTTTGATTATCCAATCTTCAGGTTCGGCTAATTGCTGAAAAAGGTCGTAAACAAAAGTCTCACCTTCTTCACGATTCATATATTTTTTTAATCTATTATATTCGACTGCCATAATACCTGTCGAACGCATAGCTCCAAAATCAATAGGTACTTTATCAGGTTCCTTATGATTTATAGCGGTCAAAACTCGTTCTCTCGATGTCATACCCATAATTATCTCCTTGCTCAATTCTCGTCTTACTCATCACTCCACTTCAATTTGACTCTTACAAAACGAGGATAATAAATATTCGGATCGCTAAACGCAGTCCAGAAGTCTGTTGTATTAACGATATAAGTGATTAATAATTCATTGGGATCATCAACAAGTTCCGGATGGGATTTGGTTGCATACGCATGATATAATTTTTTGTCAGCGACACCTGGTATAGTATAAACCTCAATAAGATCACTCCACGGTCCAGTTAATTCAGGTGATA
>CAZYWQ010000153.1:2015-6646 GCA_964651675.1 uncultured Candidatus Sumerlaeota bacterium
CAATATAAATCTCAGGCTTGGAAAATCGCTTAACAATACTAATATAGTGCTTGTGGACAGAATCATATTGAAGAGAAGTCTCGGTTCCACCAGGAGCAAAAAGAGTTTTGAGATTATCAGTGCTTTTACTCCATTCCCCCTTACTCTTATCTGATTTATTTTCTTCGGAAGTCTCTGACCAAAACTCGAAGGCATCCTTGCCTTTTCCATTTTTTAAATCCTCAATCTTAACACGAGCAAGAACAGCACGCCTTTTTAAGGCAATACCATTAGAGTCGTCATAACCTATGAAATAAAAAAACGGCTCTTCGACAAGAACAGCCGAACAAAATCCTTGATGATTTTCACCTAATCCAAGTCCGCTAATAGTTTTTTTCCACTCAGTCGGTGGATCCGATGGATTGGATATGCGAACAAGAGTCATTTCACCAACTTCAAATGCAAAACCACCAGGACCTGCTCCTGGTAAAACCTTATAATAGAAAAGATAAAGTTCACCATCAACCATCGCTCCAGTCGTGGGCCAATACCAATAATCCTCATCATACCCTTCTGCCATAAAAAATGAACCTGGTAATTTGTCATTAAAATCCCAATAATATTTTACCTTACCGGGAACTCCATCACTTAAATCCTGTATTCCTATTGTGTTCCTTACGAGAGTTCCAAGCCGTTTACCCTTTTTGGTAAGGGTACCTAAACTTGTATCACCAAAGAGCCATACTATTTTATCTTTTGTTATAGCAATTGACACAGCTCCATCAGAACCGAGCCATCCTCTTCTCATCGGTTTAAGAAGTGGATCGTAAACTGGATCTGGTTCTGCAGATAAAACTTCGATTTTCTGCCCTTGAACAAAAATATTTAATGTTGAGAATAAGAAAAGTATCATTAACAAAGATAAATCAATTCTAACAAAGCTAATATTCTTATTTGATTTTTTCATAGCTCAATATCTCCTTATTGTGATGTTAACTATGTATACATATTAATATTCTTCGGATAATTTAAATGTCAAGCATATTATCTATATGCATCCTATCGAACTGCTTATGATTGTAACTTTCAGGGCGATTGATAATTTATATTCTGTTAAATATATTCTCTATTTGAGTGGTTTTCTGTGCCTTTTGAGTATATATACACTGAAAATAAAAATCAGAAACAAGGGTGTTAGTATAACTTTAGGGATGATATCTCCTAACTGAGAATAGATTGTCTTGTGAGAATGAAAATATATTTTCCCTCTCAGAAATGTTTGATCTATAACTGCTGTTTTGTATTCAGGTCGAATGATTCCGCACGAATCGATAATGGCTGAAATCCCAGAATTCGTGCTTCTCACAACCGGCATTCGATTTTCAACTGCCCGAAAAACTGCATAACTCAGATGTTGTTGTGGTTGTTGCTTAGGTCCATACCATCTATCGTTCGTAAGATTTATAATGTACTTTACACTTTCATCTTGCTTAACAAATTTTCTCACGAAATCCTCGAAGATAATTTCATAACAAATCAATGGTACGAATTTTCCATTAGGTCCATCAATCAATGTCATTTTTCTACCTTTAAGAACTGAACGAGTTTGATGAAACAATTTTTTTAGAAATGGAAACATTTTTTCTCCCGGGAGATATTCCGTAAAAGGCATCAAAATATTTTTTCGGTATCCACTTAAATAAGTTCCATCATCTCCGATAAGTGAAATATGACTATAGTAACCAATCTTGCCAGTCTCCTTTATCTTTACGAACTCAACATCCTGCACTAAAAGAGGAACAGGCATCTCTTTTTGCAAATCTTTGATTACTTCCGTAAATTCAGGATTAAAAGTAGGAGTCAAATAGGCAAAAGGAGCAGCTCCTTCGGGAAAAATCAAAAGGTCAGGTTTTTTATCTTTGTCCGCAATAGCCTGTTTTGATAGTCTGAATATATTTTCAGCAACCTGTAATTTCGTTTCGTGATCGGCATTCATAATCTTAAGCGGTGACACAGGCTGAATCATTGCCACATCAATAGATGAATCTCCTAAATCGGGCTTATATTTTGACAGGCAAAATAATCCATATAAAACCTGAAAACCAATAATAATAAAAATTGCGATTGCCAATACGAATACTTGTCTCGATTTTTTATCATACAAATTTTCAAGCAAAGTAAAAAGCAAACCATTTACAAGGACAATGAATAAACTTACTCCCCACATACCCATAAGATCGCTGATCTGAATCAGCAATGGTGTCAAAGCAAATCCAAGTCCGAACTGAATATGAAAAGGAAGTGGCATCCAATATTCAACAAGTGCATAAATCAAACACCCTAAAATGCCTATTGGTAGATGAGTTTTCTCATAAATCAATCGAGTCAGAAGAAAAAATATTGGAATTTGGATCCCTATAATCGAAACAATTATAATAAATAATATTAATGCAACAATAGGAGAAATCTCCCAAAAAACAATCATCGCTCCCAATAACCACGAGAAAATCCCCATTGCCATTAAACATCCCATCCAGAATCCGCACAAAAGCAAGATAATCAATCCTGACACCTTCTTTATGACATAAAACATTGGAATCATAATAATCCAGAACAAGAGCCATAATCTCAATCCGCCTGGTTCAGCCATCAGGACAATAACAACAGGCAAAAAACTAATAGGAATCAAAGGTGAAATTATTTTTCTCCAGGTGAACAGAAGAAGTATGAATAGTAAGATGAAGTCAAACCATACGATAGGCAGGTATTTAATATTTATAATAACTCCGATTAGTTGAAAGAAGAAGATAAGAAATCCAGCAATCAGATTTCTCGATTTCAATATATTGATCCAATTTCCCCTTTTTGAAATATATTCCTTTTTATCTATCGAAACCAAAATCCCTTTCCTTTTGTGGACACAGTAAAATCATAAAAATTTTCAGACACTATTGTCTCCAATCTTATTAATTTAAAAAATTGAATTCCAACAAAAAAATTTATTTTATTTGTTCGATAGACAATCCTTCAATTTAAGAGAAATAAATTTCGGATAATAGATTCGTTTATCTTTAAAGACATCTTTGACATATAATGAATTAGTGATATAGGTGACAAGAAGTTCATTATCATCTGAACTCATCTCTGGATGCGCCTTTGGTGCATAACAGAAATAATGCTTATTCCATTTATATTCAGGCGGATCGTATATTTCCCGATATGGACTCCAGGGTCCTTTCAAATCTTTCGATATTCTGATTCCAATACTATTTCTTCTTCGTCCACCATAAACAACAATAAATATTTTCTGCTTCTTCAAATAACATAAACTCATTTCTGTTGCTCTGTCAGAGAATAAGGGATAAAGGCTGTGAGATTTGTAAGACCAAAAGGGATTTGGATTACATTGAACAAAATACTCCCAGCCTTTACCCTTATTTTTTTCAAGATACTCAATGGGACATCGAACCATTACTGTCCCTTTTTTTCTATGTCCATAAGATGCTCCCCACAAATACAAGAAACCATCCTTATCCAGAAAACAAGCGTTGCCCCAAAATACCGAATGACACGGCTTGGGAATAGATAGAAATTCAAGACTCCATAAATCTGGAGCATCTTGTGGATTAGCTACTCTTATCACACAAAAACCAACATAACGAAACCGCATAGCTTCGTATTTCTTCTTGTTATTCGTTTGAAATCTGTGCAAGAAAAAATAAAGCTTGTTATTAATCATACAACCCACACCGGGCCAAAGCCACTCACCTGCTTTGGGAGTAGGGAAGAATGACTTTGCTCTTCCATTCTCTACTCGCCAGTAATATTTAAATTTAAAAGTTCCTTTCCGATTACGATTTAAAATTCCAACTGAGTTTCGTGGCAACTCAAAGCTACGAATATCATCTCGAGAACCTACAATCACATCTCCGAACAACCATAGTGAACGACCTTTTCCGATAGGCATTGATAAATCGCCATCCGCCCCATAAAAACCTTGCTCATCACCGTGGAAAAGTGCATCCAAATCTTTTCTTCTCTTTGCAGGTAGAGAAAGAATCAGTTGCTTTGGATCTGGTAAGGTATTTTTAGATAGCAGAGACTTTTGTTTTGAACTTCCCATAACTATATTTGCAAACCAATTGTAATAATCTTTTTCTTGTTAACTTTTATGTTTATATTATGTCCTTTTATCACTGCTAATTCTTTATCAAAGTCCTCACTTAGTTTCAGAAGATTAGCTTTCTTAATCTTAAATCGACTCCAGATTTTTCCTTCTACAGAGCTATCTGTTGGATTATACAATCTTACAATAATGAAATCATCCTTCTCACTTTTCTTAACTGCTGATAGACATAATACATCGGGTTCGATCTTCAAGAATGATTCACATTTCTTAAGTCCTTTTCCTGGATAGCAATGATGATGCATAGAAATAGGAGGACATTTATGTTCATACTCCTGGCGTAATACTCCACATTTGTCCCATTTACCTTTATAGAAAAATAGTGAGAGATTATAAGTATGCTTCCCAAGACACTGCGATCCTTCATTATTATGTCGAACTACCCGATCCTCTCGTCCCAATCCAGACATCTTGGGATAACCATAACTTCTTAGCAAAGTTAAGGCTATCGTTCCTGCTTGTGTAT
>CAZYWQ010000154.1:0-6634 GCA_964651675.1 uncultured Candidatus Sumerlaeota bacterium
CTTTATCTCCTTTTTCAAAATTCTTACCGCAGCATCGGGATATTTTTCACATAAAGTCTGCAATCCCCTAATAGCAATATCATAAGGCTTGCCTTCGATATTGATAATCTTTTTATAACCATCCAAAACCTTATCCCAATCTTCTTTTGACTCATAAAGCTCAATGAGAAATTTTTGCAGGTCAAGGCTATTAGGTTTTTTCTGCAGTAAAGAAGATACTATTTCGATTGCCTGATCGATCTCTCCTAAACTCTTCAACACCACAGCATATTGATAATCCAATTCTTCATTACTGAAATTATTTTGCCTTATTAATTCAAAACACTCCTTAGCCTTTTCCCATTCTTCATTCTTATAATGAATTATCGCCAGATACTCCTGTGCAGTCTGGTCATTCATATCCCCCTTAAAAGGAATCAGAAAATTTTTCGCCTTATCATAACGACCATTTTTAAAATATATTTTACCAAGTCGATTTTTAATGAGTGGACTGACTGGAGGATAATTAAACAATTTATCGTAATACTTCAAGGCTGTCGGATAAACCTCCGCACGATAATATTTACTACCCAATTGTTGATAAAGAAACCGAACAAGCTTTTCATATAAATTGATCAAATAGAGAGGTAATATCAAAATAGCCGCAATTACTGACACATTGATGGTTAAAGGTATATCTTCGTTATTCACATAGTAAAGAGTAGCGACCTGAACTAAAAATCCCCACATCGATATATAAAGAGAAAAATAAGGTCTTTTTATTCTATAAGGATTCAAGCTGACAATATAGGAAAAAATAAAAAGGACTATTGATACTACCAGGAATAAAAGAGAGGCGACAATTTTGAAAGGAACTAATTTTATTATATCTAAATTGACAATCTCCGCATAGATAACATAATCACAAAAGGAAAAAAACAGACCAATTACCAAAATACAAAATGCTAAAAGACCTAACTTAATTTTTTTTTGATTTTCAGTCATACATACTATTTCAATCTAATCGTTATACTACAACTTTATCTTCAGTATGTTGTAATATAAAAACAGCACAACAGAGAACAGAACAAATATTTGACGCAACCAATTAATAAGAGCTTAAAATCTGCACTACCACAGCTACTATCAACAAACCTCCAACAAATTTACCCCACCATTTAGCGCAACAAATAGCGATTTTCTTTGGTTTATCAAATTCCAACATACTAAAGGTTAATGACACAACGAAAGTCAAAAACAAAACAGAAAAAATATGTAACAGACCATTCTTAATTATTAATGTCTCTGGCATAACCACCCTCAGTACAATTATAACCGTTAATCACTATCTTCATCTTTATCAAAAAAACTTCCATCTCTTCCAGTCCTTGGTCCCTTCAGCTTCCGTCCAATAAAAAAGTAATTAAATTCATTCCCACTTATAACCGAAAAACATCCGAAAATTGCATATAGAAGTGCAAAAAAAACTATAGCCAATAATAAATTCCCATTAATGCTTACGAACATATCTCCTAATGGGAATTTTATCCACTGCAAAAACTTCAGTATCAAATGAAATACACCGCCAATCGCCAATACACAATAAACGGTTAATTGATAAAATACTGACTGAAGAGAATGAAACGCAACAAATTTGGATTTATCCCTATTATTCAACCATACAAATAAAGCAATGATTGGTCCCCATAGGGGTAAAATAATACATAGATGAACTAATCCACCTATAGACCTTTCTTGTTGGTCCATATTGGACCCTCCCTTAATCATTTTCATCATTATTAAGAAAAAACCTAAATGTATTTATCTCTGGTGTCAATTTTTTTCTCATCTTATTACTTTGAACACATTAACTCTAAAAATGATTAGATCATTTTTTTTCGGAAGAATCATACACTAATTTCCATCGAATAAACAGTTAAAAGAATCAAAATTTTGACACTTCTTACCTTTTAATCCTTTCCTAAAATAAAAAATCTTTTTGGATTTTACAAATAGTAATTAATATTACAACCCAAAATTCTCGACAATTCATAAACAGAACTCAAAGCCTAAAACATAGATGGGAAAAGGCTATCGAGGAATTTGAACTTTCAAAAATAATATTCATTTTTCAACATCAATCACCAATTTTCACACAACAACCAAAAAATAAATGGTATGGATATTGCTCAAGAACGAAAAAAATCTTTTTAATTATTCCATCAGGAGAACTCTTATGGACTTAGGAACTATATTAGGAATAATTTGTGCATTTGGACTTGTATTTTTTTCAATCGGTCAAAGAGGAGACTTATCACTATTCCTCAATACTCCTTCTTTACTAATAGTATTGGGTGGCACACTCGGTGTTACACTTATACATTATTCATTATCAGAATTATTCGGAGTTTTCATAATTGTAAAAAACGCATTTATTCATAGGAGACAAAGGGTTCTTGAATCGATCTTAAGTCTTGTCAACTTTTCCAAACAGATTAAAACAGATCCCAACAAAGCACTCGAAGCAGCTCAAGAGAACTTCTCTGACCGTTTCGCTCAAAAGGGAGCTGAAATGGTTGTAGATGGACAAAAATCCGAAGTTATACAAAATGTCCTTTCAAATGAATTAATCGCAATCGAATCAAGACATAAAAACGGCTCGGATATCTTTATTACTATGGGAACTTTTGCTCCTGCTATGGGACTCCTCGGTACACTCATCGGTCTCATTCAAATGCTCCAACATATGAGCGATCCAAGCAAAATCGGACCTGCAATGTCCTTAGCCATTCTAACGACTTTTTATGGTGCACTTTTGGCTAATATGATTTTTCTCCCTATTTCTGGTAAACTCACAAAACGAAGTGAGGAAGAACGCTCACTAAAAGAGTTGATGATTACAGGTTTTGTCTCCATAGCATCAGGCGACAATCCAAGAGTTCTGGAAGATAAATTAAATGCTTTTATCCATCCTTCCAAAAGAAGGACATTCTTCTTTTAATAAATTAAATTTACTTAACATAACTGAACAATGAATAACATAACAAACAAAACAAATGGTTTGAATGGTGACAAGGTTTTGAAAAAATCAAAATTTGCCTCATTTAACAATTCTTACAGAATTACATTTACATCTTTGGGACTAATACTACTCTCATTCTTTATCTATCTAAACTCCATCGCAGAAAAAGATGTAACGAAACAAAAAATGGTTTATTCATCAATAGCAAAAGCCTTCAACATTCAAGGAGATAAGAAATTCCCTCTTTCTCAAGAATCAGTTAAGGGAGATTTAATATCGGTTGTCAGACAGAATATCATCCAGAATGAACTTCTCGAATTGCAAGCGATGGAAGGGCTCAAGGGCGATATCGAAATTATGGAAAACAAAACTGACCTGATTATAAATCTCAGTAATCAACTCCTTTTTGATACTGGAAAAGAAGAAATAAAAGATTCCTGCAAGCCTGTGCTTACAAAAATCATAAAAATAATCAATAAGATAGACAACACAATAAAAATCGAAGGTTATACTGACAACACACCAATAATCGATACTAACTATGAATCGAATTGGGAATTATCTGCTGCAAGGGCAACAGAAGTTCTCAAATATATGCATTATAACGGGAACATACCAATGAGTCGATTAAATGCAATGGGTTATGGTGAATTCCATCCCATCATTTCAAATGACACCATTCGAGGTAGAGAAAAAAATAGAAGAGTTGCCATCGTTATATGCAACGCAAAAGGACTGGATGAATTAAGCAAGTATGGTAATGTAATAAAAATCAAAGGATTCAAGTTTAAAGCACCAATCGAGGATATTGATGAATCATATTAATGTAAAAAATAAACAACCTTTACAAAAATTTGTCAAAAATGTGTGGTTAGTAACTTTCTCCGATTTGATTATGCTGATTTTGACATTTTTCGTTATGCTATTAGCAATGTCATCCTTAAACATATTAAAACTCGAAAAGGCATTCAAAGGCTTTCGGAATAAGGGACTAAAAGAAACAGCAACTTTGACATTGGACGGAAAAGTCATCCTTGATGAGAACGAACTTAAAGCAATCAAGGGAATATCCGATTTACAAAGTAGAAACGAATTCCTTAAGAAAATCAAAGCTCTTTCCGAAAAAGATGCAGATATTTCCATAAATTTATCAGAAAATTTAATCAAAATATCGATTGCTAACGATATATTATTTAAAGAAGGTTCATTTGAGCTTACAGAAACTTCTAAATCGAAAATTAAAGAACTCTCTGATTTACTCAGAGATTTACCCTACGATATTGTTATCGAAGGAAATGTGAACTTAACAATGATTGATAATAAACGCATAGATAATTATGAGCTTTCATTGAAATATGGCAAGGCTGTGCTTGATGAATTTATAAATGACAATATAAATCCTGAGAGGCTGGCAATAGCCGGATTGGGAAACATAAGATCATTAGAAGAGAATTTAATTAATATAGTAGTTGAAATAAACACATAGAAAAATGAGGACTGACTAATGGCAAAAAAAGATGAAGAGAAAAAGAAAGGTGACTCTAAAGATAAGCCTAAAGAGAAAAAATCATTAGCGAAAAAATTACCTTTTCTCTTAATCATAATTATCATTCTCGCAGGTGGTGGACTATTAGCCTTCAAAATGATAAATAAAAAACAAGAGCCATCCTCAGAGACTACAGAGGCAACATCGGAAGATCAGACTAAAGCAACTCCTGAACCAACACCTCTGGAGGAAAAACTCATCTATGAAGTTAGTCCAGCATTTATGGTGAATCTAAATGAATTTACCGGTAAAAAGTATTTGAAGATCCTTGTTGTACTCGAATATAAAGAAAATAAAGTTAAAGAAGACATTGAAAAGCGATTATTTCAGATAAAAGATTCATTTATCAGTGTATTGTCCTCAAAGAACTCAAGAGAAATTGGCAATGAAGAAGGTAAAAATGCACTGAAAGATGAACTGCTTTCAAAAGTAGATAGTATAATCGGAAAAGGCAAAATTACGAATGTCTATTTTGGCGAATTCATAATACAATAATAAGAAAACAGGAATAGATAAATATGGCAGAGATATTAAAAAAAGAGGAAGTCAATGCCCTTTTAAATGGGATGAACGAAGGGAAGATTGAAAGTGGAGCTGGTTTAACCACTGATGATGGGACATATCCAACTTATGACTTCACAAATCAGGATGTAATCGTACGCGGTCGAATGCCAGCCCTTGAAGCCATCCACGAAAGATTCTCCCGTCTTTTCAGAACCCGTATGTCTTCGATGTTGAGAAGAGTCGTGAAAGTCACTGTTATTTAATACCAAATTTTAAAAATGGGCGACAATCTTAAATAAGTCAATCTCCCTGCAAGCTTTAGCATTATCAAAATGGACCCACTACGCGGTTTTGGAATTATTACACTCGATGGTGATTTCGTAACAACTGTTGTGGATATCTATTTCGGTGGAAAAGGACAGTTTCAAACAAAGATTGAGGATCGTGACTTCACATCAATAGAAATGAAAATTGTTCAAAAAGTCATTGAATCATCTGTGGAAGACTACCAAAAATCATGGGCACCTGTCTACGACATCAAATTTTCCGATATGCGCTCGGAAATCAATCCTCAATTCGTAACTGTCATTCCACAGAACGATATGGTCTTATTAGAAGTTGTCGAAGTTGATTTTGGTACTACAAAAGGAACATTATCCATCGTTATCCCCTACTCTGTGCTTGAACCTATCAGAGATAAACTCAAAGCTGTCATTCAAAGTGACATTACGGAAATCGATCCTTCCACATTGGATAAAATCAAACAGCATCTGAAAGAAATTGGTATTACCATATTAGTGCAGTTAGGTAAAACCAACATCTCAGCTAAAGATGTTTTAAATCTTAAAGTAGGTGACATTATTCAATTAGACCAGGATTATAAGAAGCCAATTATTGCCTATATGGAAAATAAACCAAAATTCAAAGTATATCCAGGTAATTACTGTAGTAATCGAGCTGTAAAAATTGATTCCATTATCAAAAAAGGAGCTTAAATTATGAACGAAACAAAAGAAGCTAAAAATGAAGCTACACCTCAAGACAGTGAAAACCAGGAAACTTCAACTGACTCAAAAATGGAACAACCTTCTGAAGAAACACCAAAAGAGACTACACCAGAAGAATCATCTAAAAAGGAAGGAACACCATCTGATATAAAAGTTCCGAAATTCGCTGAAATTTCTTCTGATAAATCTGACGGAGCAGAAAAAATTAATATTAATCTTTTACTTGATGTTCCACTCCAATTTGCAGTCGAATTAGGTAGAGCAAATATACTTGTTAGCGATTTACTTCAGATGGCACAAGGCTCGGTTATCGAATTGGAAAAACTGATCGGTGAACCTTTCGATGTCCTTATCAACAATAAGCTAATTGCCAGAGGTGAAATTGTTGTCATCAATGAAAAATTCGGTATTCGAATTACCGATATTGTCAGTCCTCAGGAACGAGTTGAAAAATTACAATAATCTAATGGTAGCATAAACAAACTTTTAAGGGAAAGAAATGAACGATTTCTGTACGAACTTAGCATACCATATTTCGAGCAAAGGTCTCAAACTGTTCAGTCTATCAGAAAATGG
>CAZYWQ010000155.1:0-6628 GCA_964651675.1 uncultured Candidatus Sumerlaeota bacterium
TCACTATCCGACCACGGCATAAAGAAATCTTTAAAACCTTTCAGACCTTTCTTAGCCCGTTCCCAATCCTCAGCCTTTTTCAGCTCTATTTGAATAGAACGCTGTTTAGGTAAAGGAACAGCTTTCGCCGCAATTGCCCGATCGGAAAAATATTTATTAATCCTACCTGTCTCATTAATCACCAGAGTTTCAGCAACTTGATTTATATTCACAGAAAGCTGAATATCGAGTCCTCCCTGAAGGTCCAAACCCGGAACTATAGTCTTCAGATAAAGATTAACCCGATCCTTTTCCGTCATTCCCGGGAAATCCTGCTTTTGCAAATAATAATATTTGATCGTCGGATATATCATCCACAGGGACAACAGAATAACGATTATAATAAGGACAAATTTCCATCTGAGTTCTTTCGGCATTATCTAATCTCCTATTTCATACAAATATAAACAAGGCATCCATATACCTATTCAATTCACTCAAAATTTATTGGGGATAATTGAATTATCTGCAGGTTAATGTGTCAATATTTAAATTTTAAAGAGAAAAGGTTGTAACGGTTGGATTTATCCAACATTATCTATTTTGTGTGCTTAACCGATTCTTTAACCTCATCCTCTGGTTTTATCACATTTGCTATAGCATTTTTTGTGAACTCTACTTTGACATTATCAGCAACCTTCACTACCACTATATTCTTCTCCTTCTTAATATTCTCTACCATTCCACATATTCCACCGATGGTAACAATTTTATCTCCTTTTTGAAGGCCTTCCATCTTTTTCCGATGCTCTTTCTGTTGTCTATTCTGAGGTCTTAGTATCAGAAAGTAAAAAACAATAAAAATCATTCCCAACATCAAGAACATATTACCCCAGGGATTCCCCTGTTGTTGCCCTTGTTGTCCTTGTTGAGGAGCTGCAAACGCTAAATAATACACCAACTCAAACATAGTACCTTTTCCTCTCGGTTGTTTTACAAAAAGTGAAGAGTGAGGCTATCACTCTGTCATAACGATGTCAATTGTAATATAAAAGATTTGTATCAATAAAATCCCTATAAATAAATATTAAGTCTATCCCCTTATACACCTCTCGGTATAAACTATTCTTTTCCACAAACTATCACACTCATCCAGCAAAATCGTTTTAGAAAAGGAAATACCTTCAATAGAAAACGGTCAAGTTTTGACCACCGATTTAGACTATTGAGAAATTTATTCAAATTTTTGAACTTAAACTGCCACAAAAATGAGAAAAAAGACAATAAAAAGAATTCTCTATGTTGAAAATTATCGAATTGTTTACCAAGTTGATTAATTGAATCAAATGAGAAATATTTCGCCAGACTTCGCCATTCTTTTGGAGCAAACAGACACCGATAAAGATTAACAAAAGGATTATATTTAAGCGGTTCAACAAAAACCGCCTTTCCACCACTTTTCAGTACTCTGTAAACCTCCGGGATGACCTTTTCTAAATCAAGATGAATCAAAACAGATTTGGTATAAACAACATCAAATGAATTATTTTTAAATGCCATCAATTCAGCAGGCATAATAGAAGGATAAATTTGTTTTTTCAGATCCAATCTCTCGGACAGTTTCGACATTATACGCAATCTTTCACCCGAAACATCCAATGCAAAAACCTTCGCTCCTTTTCTCGCCATTATGAACGCATTAATCCCTATACCAGCACCTATCTCCAGGACCTTTTTATTATTCAAATCGTCCATCTCCATATAAGCATAAATTTGCTCAGGTGACAGATAAAAACCCTTCTCCGTTTCAAAATCAAAATCCTGGATGAATTTCGGTCCCACATTTTTCTCGATATTTTGAATATCAAGATTCTTATCCCAATAATCTTTTTGTTTCAGATATGACATTAAATTAATCTCTCAAAATTTAGAATTGATGATTAACAAGCCTTTTAGAATATATCAAATAAATTTTTAGTAAATTGCATAGTTAAGGAAGGAGGGGAAAAATGGCAGAAAACAAAAAAGCAGATGTGACAAATTCTATCCAAAATCCTCTTCTCGGACTTTTTCCCTACACTTCTTTTTCTCTTCAACCCTTTTCTTATCAGGAATCACCTTCTCGGACTTCTTAGGAAGAGGAATTCGCAATTTTTTAATCTTCGTTTTCTTCTTTCCCATAAATAATCCTCACTCAAACTGTCTCGTTCCCAAGCCCCTGCTTGGGAACGAATATTATCCGAAGCTCCAGCTTCGATAATATGTAGTGAGGGTCTTTAGACCCGTCTATTAAACGCACCTAAATGTGCTCACTACATTTAATAAATGGCGGTTTAATAATAAACATAACCAATGTAAAAACAGCAAGAATTACTGTAGGAATAATTATTATCATCGGGTCAACATTCGGATAAACCAATTCCTCGATGTAATGAACAATAAACGAACCTGGATATGCCAAATCAGGATTATGTCTCATCATTGCAAGATTCTCAAGAATCGTTAAAGGACAATACTTACCCAGAATCGCCAAAATTGCAACAAAAAGAATCCCACAAAGATGAAGCGTCCTGAACAACCAGTGCTTAAAATACTTTTCCCGAAAAAAACCTGCTATAGTCAACACAATCCCAGACAGCATAAACAATATGAAAATAAAATGCACAATTACTATTATGTCTGCTATGATTTTATAAATCATTTTTCAGACTTACAACTTTTTATACCTTCTCAATTCCAGAGCATCCAATTCAAAACATTCGTAGTTGAATTGACATACTCATCTGCTCCGATATCATAATCCGAACCGTCTCCTCGTGGTTCAGCGGTTCCATTAAATCCTCTACTATGACCCTCAAAATCCTTAGTCAATCCCTCAATGTACATCCCTGCATCAATACAGGGTGAATTCGATGACAAATGAAAATTATTATCTTCATAAGTTGTCAAATCATTATCAGCACCATCCGGATCAACCAATAGCGGATCATCCACAATATTCATCGTTCCACCACCTGTCCAATCTTGTATACAGCAATATTCAGGAAGATTCGCTGGATTATAAATATCCTCATCAAACTCAATTTGAGCATCTTCAAGAGCACTATTTCCCCAAATAATGCAGTTCTCTATAGTGTTACGGTAAGAGCAATGAAAAAGTCCTCCTCCGGATTGTAAAGCAACATTACCATAAATCGTGTTATTCTGTATATCTCCTTCACACTGTGATATTCCACCACCTGAAGTAGCCTGGTTCCCATATATAAGATTATTTCGTATCAGACCATCACAACCTGCGATTCCACCACCATAACAAAAAGTATTGTTATAACAAATAATATTGTTCTGGATAGTTGCATCACATTCTGCCAAGCCACCACCACTACTAGCAGAACTGCTACCATATATACCAACTGCCCAATTATTTGAAATAACATTTCCCTCTATAGTCCCACTAAAGTTAAACAGACCACCACCTGCACCAGCACTATTGTTATTAATATAATTTCCTTCTACAGTTCCGCTACAGTCACATAAACCACCACCTAAAAGTGCTCTATTGTCAGTAATATAATTTCCTTTTATCTCTGCGTCACAATACCACAATCCACCTCCCTTGGAATCAAATATGGAGTCAGAATTACCAGTTATCGTATTATCTTCAATAACACCGTTGCAAAATGCCATACCAGAATCCCAATTATCCGCTATATAATTATTTTGAAATACACCATCACAATCATAAACACCAACACCTATGTTACCTGATATAGTATTATTAAGAATAGTCGCATTGCATTGATATATCCCACCACCATTATTTTCACTGATAATGTTATTTTGAACAAGACCATCACAATCACAAAGAGCTCCATCAAACTCACCATACTCCCAGGCATTAAATATAATAATATTATTCTGTATAGCACCATCACAATCATAAAGACACGAGCCCTCATTTCCGGTAATTATATTATTTTCTATTGTTGCTAATGTTCCATTGCCATTAATTCCTGCTCCCATATCATCATAATAACCCACCTTACCATTTGTTATGGTCAACCCAGAAAGTATACAAGTTTCATTCTCAGCACCTGTAAAATTAATGGTTGGACCATTTATTCCACCATTGATAATTGTTTGATCGACTACATCAGGATTTGTTGGATCACTTGAACGGAGAACAATATTTTTACCTCTAAAAATTACATTTTCACAATATGTTCCCTCTGAAACAATAATTTCCATTCCTTCTAAGGCAACATTTACAGCATCCTGAATACAAGAGACATCTTCTGGTACTGTTATAGGACCTTCCCAGGGATGCACACTGAAACTTGTAGGATCAGACCAATCACTCCACACATAATTTCCATGCAAGTATCTAACCCGCCAGTAAAAAGTACTCGAAGTAGATATGAAATGGTGATTAGAAACATTTTTACTCGTTTTATTAGTAATCTCAAAGAAATTATTTATTTCAGAAGATGAGAAGTCATCAACGACATCAATCTGCCAGTGAGTAGCTAAATGAGTATCTTCTCCATAAGCCTTTACAAACATCGAGCTATTCAAGGTTATAGGTAAAGGTACTTCAGTAGCTCCATCAGTGGGTGAAAGATTGGTTGGTTTATTAGGTCTTTCAATAGGCTGAGAAGCATCATACTCATCAGCACCAATATCATAATCCGATCCATCACCACGAGGCAAAGAAGTTCCGTCATAACCTCTTGTGTCACCCTCAAAGTCATCTGTCATATATTCAACAAGAACTCCCGCATCAATACAAGGGGAATCAGCAGTGAGATGAAAATCTCCACCAAAAGGATCAAACAAGAGAGGATCATCCGATATGTTTTGAGTCCCTCCACCCAACCAATTCTGTATGCAAGAATAATCTGGAGTAGAACAATTATAAAGCTGCGCATAGATAAAAGCATAATTCTGCCAAACAATGCAATTTCTGATAGTCCCATAACAATTACTAATACCACCCCCACCATCATAAGCCATATTACCCCAGATGGTATTATTTTGAATAAAATCACAGCTATCTAAACCGCCTCCAAATCTGTCAGAAGTATTAGCGTAAATGATGTTATTCTGAACAAGAACATCACAATCATAAAGTCCACCACCCCTGGCATTTATACCCTTTGCAGAATTAAGCCAAATAGTATTATTTACTATATAAAGATTACAAGTACTGAGTCCGCCTCCCAATGAAGCCGAATTGTCTCGAATATCATTATAAACAATAATACTATCACAATCATACAATCCTCCACCCATATAAGTTGCGGAATTTTTCCAGATATGATTATGATAGATTGTTCCATCACACTTATAAAAACCCCCTCCGCAACTCGAATCACCCATAGCGGAGTTACTCCATATATTATTGAATTGAATAACTCCATTACAATAACTTAATCCCCCACCATCATCATCTAAGGCAGTATTTTTTGAAATAGTATTATACTCTATCGTACCATCACATCCACTTAGTCCTCCTCTTCTTGAAGCTGTATTATTCGAAATAATATTTACTTGTATTGTTCCATCACAACCACTAATCCCACCTCCACTAAAGGCATTATTATGTATTATTGTGTTGTATTGAATTAAATCATCACATTCATACAAACCGCCTCCATATAGATGGACTGAATTGTGCGAGATAGTATTGTATTGAATAATACCATCACAATCGTAAAGACCACCACCAGCATAACCTTCTGCGGAATTGTTTGATATAGTATTATATTGTATCATACCATCACAACAGTCTATTCCACCACCAGAACTAATAGCAGTATTATTTGTAATAATATTATATCTGATAGTAGCCTTTGAATTATTACCATAAATACCACCACCATCAGTATTTGTACCACCTCTGATTGTAAAACCCGCTAAGACACAATTTTCGCTTTCGGAGCCTGAAAATGAAACAACTGATCCAGCCTGATTCCCATCAATAATAGTATTAGCCACCACATCAGGATTTGTCGGATCGGTTGACTGTAAAACAATATCTTTTCCCTTAAAATCAATATTCTCTACATAAGTCTCTTCCGATACAGTGATTTCATCATTATCATTAGCAGCATCAATAGCATCCTGAATAGTCTGATAATCGCCTGTGGGTCCAACAGTTATAACATCTGCATAAGAATTAAAGATAAAAAACATAAAAATAAAAAAACATAAAATAATTGGAGCATTAATACTCGAAAAATTAAGAGATAGAGATTCCTTAGAAGCGATTTTGAATCTCATAATTCTCACCTCCTCTTAGAAGTTTTTCTTTCCTTAAATAATTTACTAATAAATTTAATATGTGCCGACTAAATTTGCTAAATATGTATTATTTTAACCGTGTTCATCACACTCAAAAATGCCAGACTATATAAAACGCCATATATGCAGAGAGAACGCGGCTAATCCCAATTAACACATAGTTCTTGTGGGTAAAGGTCCCCGTAGGATAATTTTATTCCCTATGTTCTTATACAGCCGTCCCTTATACCTGCTCAATTACAAAGCAACCAATACATAACATTCGTAGTTGCATCAACATACTCATCTGCACCGATATCATAATCCGAACCGTCTCCTCGTGGTTCAGCGGTTCCATTAAATCCTC
>CAZYWQ010000156.1:0-3052 GCA_964651675.1 uncultured Candidatus Sumerlaeota bacterium
GTCATATTTATACTCTCCTTTTCGAATCCATAAGTTTCGCAATCTTTTCAAAATTCACTTCTCTTTTATACAAAGGTTCTTTGTTTTCTTTATACACTCTCAAGTTTTCTTCAAATGCGGTTTTGCCTGAATTCAAATATATTATCCCGAGAGGATATTTTTCACTTTCTATTGCTTTATTGAATGCTTCAATCCTATTGCTTGGATCATAAGAATCCTCCAAAGAATATGTATGTTCCTTAAACCATTTGAATGTATTCACCTTATTAAAAGAAGGACAAGGCTGAAAAAAATCTATAAGCGCATAACCTTTATGCTGAATTGCTTTTTTAAGAATCTCCACCGATTTTTTCTGGTCACCAACAAAAGCCCTTGCCACGAACGACGCATCCAGAGCAATCGCTACGGCTATTGGATTGAATGGCTCTTCAAACACACCTTCCACTTGCACAGGCGTTTTAAAACCAATCTGACTGGTAGGAGATGCTTGTCCCTTCGTTAATCCATAAACCATATTATTATGAACAATATTCACAATATTCGGATTTCTCCGAATAGCGTGCATAAAATGATTTCCTCCCTCACCATACATATCTCCGTCACCACCTTCAGCAATCACAACAAGTTCAGGACTTACGGATTTTATTGCCGTTGCTATCGGAATCGCCCTTCCATGAAGACTATGAACACAATTGACTTTCAAATAATGCGGAGTCTTAGCTGCCTGTCCTATTCCAGAAACAATCACAGCCTTCTCTGGATTAATTTCCAGTTCAGCAAGAGCCTGCTTCAATATCTTAAGGATGCTAAAATTCCCACACCCCGGACACCACTGAATATCAATTCCTGCAATATCAAATAATTTCGATTCCATAATTAAACTCTCCTAATTTTTTACCTGATTTCTCTTTTTAAACTCTCAACAATTTCCTCAACGGAAAAGGGAGTTCCATTATATTTCAGAATTTTTGTTTCTATGTCCACACCAGTATGCAATTTTATCAATCCACCAAATTGAGAAGTAGCGTTATTCTCGATTAATATCACTTTAGCAGCCCTTGAGATAAAATCTTTCGTTTTATCATACAAGGGATAAACCTGCTTGAAATGAAGGAATGAGACATAATCCCTACCGAGCCTGATTATCGCCTCTTTTACGATATTGTAAGTTGAACCCCAACCTATCACAAGAATTTTATAATCTTCTTTACCAAACAATTCAGGCGGAATTATCTCTGTTTTAATCTGCTCGAGTTTTTTCAATCTCTTTTTCACCATCTTCGCTCTTATTTGAGGATCTTCAGTATTAGTTCCCTCCTCATTATGCTCATTACCGCAATATTTTACAATACCCGAACCAAAATTAGGGACACCTCTCGGTGAAATCCCATCCGATGTAAGTTTATATCTTTTATATTGCGAATCTGTTTCAACGATATGTTTTTCAACTTTCATTTTAGATAAATCGATAGAGGGTATATTATAATATGTATCAACGAAGTATTGGTCTGTTAAGATAATCACAGGTATCTGATATTTATCAGCGAGATTAAAAGCCCTTTGAGTAAGATAAAAGGCATCCTCAATTTTACCGGGAGAGAAAATAACGCGAGGAAATTCTCCGTGACCTGAATATAAGGCAAGATTAAGGTCAGCCTGTTCCGTCCTTGTTGGCAATCCTGTGGCAGGACCTGATCTCTGAGCAAGATGAATAACCGCTGGAGTCTCAAAAATACCAGCAAGACTTACAGCTTCCTCCATCAGAGCGAATCCTCCTCCTGATGTCGTGACCATTCCTCTTCCGCCACCTATCCACGAACCGATACTCATATTCATAGCAGCAATTTCATCCTCCGCTTGCTCAACAATCATATCAAATTCCTTTGATTGATTTGCAAGAAAGACCAAAACACCTGTGGATGGCGACATCGGATAAGCCGCGATAAAATCACATCCTCCAGCAATGGCTCCTAAGCCAACCGCTTCCGTACCGTTTATAAGAATTTCATTTTTAACTTCCTCATTCTTTTGAATCTCAATCCTGAGGTCTTCAGATGTTAATACATTCGTCCCAATTTGATAACCCTTTTTCATCGCTTCAACATTATTCTTTATTATCTCATCTTCCTTAGATGAGAAAAAGTGCATAATATATTCACAAGCCTTCTCAAGACCAATATCCAGAATTCCGGAAAGAACTCCAACAACAACTATGTTTGAATAAATTTCATCACCTATCTCCTTAGCAATCTTCGAAAAAGGTGAATCAATAAATTTATGTTTCACATCCTTAAAATCATCACCGACTTCATTTTTCTCTCCAAGAATAATCGTGTCTGGAGAAATCCTCTCTTTAATACGTATTATAGCACCTTTATTAAGTGGAATAAGGAAATTAATCCTATCAACAAAAGCCGAGATTCTGTCAGATGAGATACGAATTTCTGTAGAATTAGCACCGCCTCGAACACGAGACATATACTCTTTTGTTGCGAAAACATTGTATCCAGCAAGCTTCAATATGCGAGTTAAAATCTGCTCAACAGTTTGAATCCCCATCCCAGCTTCTCCACACAGAACAATCGACATTTCATTTTTAATCACCCTCTTAATCTCACTCATAGCGTTTTTTCCTTTCTGATTGTCATCATACAAAGGATTTCATAAAGATACTCATCCTATTAAAAAAACAATTAGGGTAGATGTGTTAAAAAATATGATTACGACTTTCATACCCCTATATAAAAAGCCAATACAACACTAATAATAAAACTATTATTCATTATTTTCAAGGACATTTTATTTATATAAAAAACCATTTCAGTAAGTCACTTAACATTATTGTATGAAAAATTACGATTACAGATTGTATTTTATCTGGCATTTTTCATTTTAAAAATAGATTCACACTTGACAACTCATCTTGAATCAACTCAATTTTACTTACTTCTAATCATAATTAGAGCTAAATAAATATGAAAAGTAAGTATATAATACCTATTTTATTATTAATTTTATCTCTCTGCAATGTTCCATTCTGTCAGGTTTATGT
>CAZYWQ010000156.1:3062-5139 GCA_964651675.1 uncultured Candidatus Sumerlaeota bacterium
ATGTCGTTAGTTTTCACGACACGCCTGATCCTGATAACATAACTGCAACCTCCGATGCTGCTCCTGATAACTTTTGTGACTGGATGGACTTTCTAAAGCGCCAGAATTACAATGTTGTTCCTTTATCCGATATTGTTGATTGGTTATCAGGTATGGGAACTCTGCCCGAAAAAGCGATCGCTCTTGCTTTTGATGACAATTATATCGGCAACTATCAATACGCCTTTCCAATCTTAGTCGATAGGGAACTTTATGCAACATACTTCGTTCATACAGGCTATGTTGGAGTAATGACTTCAAAAGACCATTCTGACTGGACAGAATTGCAGGAGATGGAAGATAGCGGATTTATTGATGTAGAATCGCACACTGTAACACATCCCGACCTTACATCTTTATCCCTTTCGGAATTACAATACGAACTTACTCAATCAAAAGCAGATATCGAATCGAACTTAACCAGTAAAATATGCAAATACATCGCTTATCCAATGGGAAAATACAATTCAACGGTTATTGATGAATGCGTGAGTGCCGGATATGAAGCCGGATTCAGAGCAGACGGAGGAGTGAACACTGGCTCTGAGCCATTATTCGAAATAAAAAGAGTTTTTTGTGTTAATGATACTACTTTAGCGAGTTTCAAAAGCCTAATTGGATTTAGTGGCTCTGATCAAAATGGTCCTATTATTATTGACAACACAAGCGGGGAATTTACAACTTCTGGTACCTGGGATACATCTACCCAGATTCTCCAAAAATATGGCACCAATTATCATTACGCAACCACTTCTACCACACCTTCAGCTTATGCCTATTTTACTCCCAATATTCAGCAAGCAGGATCGTATAACATTTATGTATGGTGGACAGCTCACACACAGCGACCAGATTTTGCCGAATATCAGATCAATCACTCAGGTGGTACCAACACTGTTTATAAGGACCAAACAGTAAATGGAGGTAGATGGAATCTTTTAGGAACATATACACTTTCAGCAGGCACTTCTAATTATGTAAGGGTATCGAACATCGGTACAGCAGGGAACTATGTCATAGCAGATGCGGTGAAATTTGAACCAACAACCTCCGATGTCCAAAATTGGAATCTCTATTAAGTTCAGATTTTTAAATAGTCACTTGCTATTCGTAATTTCCCAAATGAACTTTTTTATATTATTTTTTAACCTTACCCTGATTAGCAACTGATTGCATCGCTTTATTGATTTCTTCATCTGAACCAAGATAGTAATGCTTAAGCGGTTTTAAATCTTCACTGAGTTCATAGACAAGCGGTATTCCCGTAGGAATATTCAATTTCACTATTTCTTCATCAGGAATATTATCGAGATATTTGACAAGTGCCCTTAAGCTATTACCATGGGCTGAGATTATTACTCGTTTACCTGATTTTATTGTAGGCACAATCTCTTCGTGCCAATACGGTAAAAATCTCTCCACAGTATCTTTCAGGCATTCCATTAAAGGAATATCCTTTTCATTCAGATCTTTGTACTTCGGATCATTACCAGGATACCTTTCATCCGTTTTATCAAGTTTTGGAGGAGGAGTATCATAACTTCTTCTCCAGATGAGAACCTGTTCTTCGCCGAATTTTTGTGCAGTTTCAGCCTTATTCAATCCTTGCAAGGCGCCATAATGTCTCTCATTGAGTCTCCAGGAACGATAAACCGGTATCCACATTAAATCCATTTCATCCAGAACTATCCACAAACTCCTTATGGCTCTTTTTAAAACAGATGTAAACGCTATATCAAAGATGTAGCCTTCTTTTTTCAATATCTGTCCTGATTGTTTTGCTTCCTCAACGCCTTTTTCTGAGAGGTCAACGTCGGTCCATCCCGTAAATCGATTCTCCTTATTCCAGGTACTTTCACCATGCCGCAAAAGAACAAGCTTATACATAATCATACTCCTTATTACTATTCTTTCTTTATCGTATGAATAAATATAAACTAACATTTGAGGTGATGATATTTCAACCTTATAAATTAAAAAATTTCCTCTTTTGTTTTTGACATTATTGTTATTTTTAGATATAAAAAATGTAGTTTAG
>CAZYWQ010000156.1:5149-6599 GCA_964651675.1 uncultured Candidatus Sumerlaeota bacterium
CATAATGAAAAATCGCAGTAATACTATTCCATAAAAGGAAATTATCAGATGGCTTTAATGAATTTGAAGGATATTCTTGCGGATGCAAGGCAGAACAAATATGCGGTTGGTGCTTTCAATGTAGTCAATCTTGAATTTCTCGAGGCAATACTGGAAGCCGCAGCCAACAAAGCCTCTCCTGTGATCTTGAACATTGCCGAAGTTCACTTCAAATATGTCAATATAGAGAACATAGCGCCAGCAATAATAGCAGTGGCTCAGAAAGCGGAGGTTCCTGTCGTATTAAATCTCGATCACGGTGAAAGTTTAGAAGCAATTATGCGAGCAATCCGTTGTGGTTTCACATCAATTATGTTCGATGGCTCAAAACTCCCTTATGAAGAAAATATCGAAAAGACAGCCGAAGTAGTTCGGATGTGTCATTCTATAGGAGTCAGTGTAGAAGCTGAGTTGGGACATGTCGGTTCGGCAGATGGAAGTGAAGAAGGCTCCGGTGGCGGTGATGAATCCGTTTATACGAATGTCGATCAGGCTGAAGAATTCGTAAGAAAAACGCGTGTTGATGCACTTGCTGTTGCAATCGGTACCGCTCACGGTCTCTATAAAGGTACTCCAAAACTTGATTTCGAACGATTAGCAGCTATTAACCAAAGACTCGGAATACCTTTAGTTTTACACGGTGGAACAGGATTAGCCGCTGAAGATTTTAGAAAGTCCATTTCTCTGGGGATATCAAAGATAAATTTCTTTACCGGAATGTCCGTGAATGCCTGTAATAAGGTAAGAGAAGTTCTCGAAAAAGATCCTAAATTTAACAACTACCCTCAACTCCTCAAAGAAGGTAAAGAAGCTGTTAGAAAAACCGTTGAGGAACAGATGGATATCTTTATGAGTTCTCATATTTGCGAACAGATGAATACGCTTTGTCCAGTATGTTCAGGATGTATCATTAAAAAGGATTCGGATAAAAAGCAGATTGATAGGACAGAACTGGCGAAGATTATAACAAAAGTAACTTACGATTTTCTGTCTAAGTCATAATTTATACAGAAAAAAGGAATTTGTCTTTAATCATCTCGAAGCAGAATAATTGTTGATATTTATTTTTTCAAAACTTAAATTATTATCAATTTAAAATAACATAAGGATCTTGAGAACGAATATGAGATTTCGATTTTTAAAATATTGTCTGGTTTCTCTACTATTTTTAATCACTTCTTTATATGCACAAGAAGAACAGAAACCATCATTGGTAAAAGTAATAAAAATCGATGATGAGATGATAAATCCCATCACAGCAGAGTATATCATCAGGGCAATAGACACAGCAACCGAAGAAAATGCAGAATGCATTGTAATCGAAATGGACACACCCGGTGGTCTTTTATCATCGACACGCCAGATTGTCAAAAAGATGCTAAACGCCGAAATCCCAGTGATTGTTTACATC